>NZ_JASHFB010000012.1:0-80115 GCF_047462815.1 Streptococcus mitis | reverse complement strand
TTTATGTTTTGTCATAGTAGACCTCATTTCTAACTCAAACGTCTCATACTTAATTCCACCATAAAAATCCGTTTTAGACTAATTTCCACTTTGGTCAGGCAAGTGGAAGTTACTTTGAGAAGTTAGCAAAAGAACTAAGCGACTATATAAACTAGGTAAATGTAGAACTTACCGTAAAAAAGTGATATAATAGTAGCATTAAATGTATAGGTGTTAATCATGAGTAGACGTTTTAAAAAATCACGTTCACAGAAAGTGAAGCGAAGTGTTAATATAGTTTTGTTGACTATTTATTTATTGTTAGTTGGTTTTTTATTGTTCTTAATCTTTAAGTACAATATACTTGCTTTCAGGTACGTTAATATAGTGGTCGCAGTTTTTGCCGTGATGGTTGCTGTGACTGCTGCATTATTAATAATCTATAAAAAAGCAGAAAAGTTCACGATTTTCTTTTTGACACTAGCTGTTTTAGTGAGTTCTGTTTCTTTATTTACTCTGCAGCAATTTATAGGCTTTACAAGTCATATTAATGCAACTTCAAATTATTCAGAGTATTCTCTCAGTGTCGTCGTTTTAAAGGATAGTGATATCAATAATGTCACACAATTATCCAGTGTTATGGGGCCAACAGGTACGGATAATGAGAATATTCAAAAGCTAATCTCTGATATTAAGACGAGTCAAAATAAGGATTTGACGGTTGATAAAAGTACTTCTTACTTGTCAACTTATAAAAGTTTGATTTCTGGAGAGACCAAAGCCATTGTCTTAAATAGTGTATTTGAAAATATTATTGAGGCAGAGTATCCAGATTATGCTTCTAAAATTAAGAAAATTTACACTAAAAAAATGACCAAGGATGTTGAGACCCCTAAGGTATCTAAAGATCGCTTCTTTAATATCTATGTCAGTGGTATTGATACTTACGGTGCCATTAGTTCAGTTTCGCGCTCAGATGTCAATATCCTGATGACGGTCAATAGGGATACGAAGAGAATCCTTCTTACAACAACTCCACGAGATTCATATGTTCCTATTGCTGATGGTGGAAACAATCAAAAGGATAAATTGACTCATGCTGGTATATATGGAGTTGATTCATCTATTCATACCCTAGAGAACCTTTATGGTGTAGATATTAATTATTATGTTCGTTTGAATTTCACCTCATTTTTGAAATTGATTGACCTATTGGGAGGGGTAGATGTTTATAACGATCAAGAATTTACAGCTCTACATGGGAAGTTTCATTTTCCAGTGGGAAATGTCCATCTAGACTCTGAACAAGCTTTAGGTTTTGTACGTGAACGCTACTCACTAGCCGATGGAGACCGTGACCGTGGTCGCAACCAACAAAAGGTCATTGTAGCAATTATTCAGAAGTTAACTTCCACAGAGGCTTTGAAAAACTATAGTAGTATTCTTCAAGGATTGCAGGATTCCCTTCAGACAAATATGCCGATTGAGACTATGATGGATCTAGTAAATACTCAATTGGAAAGTGGAGGGAATTATAAAGTAAATTCTCAAGATTTAAAAGGGACAGGTCGGATGGATCTTCCTTCTTATGCAATGCCAGACAGTAGTCTCTATATGATGGAAATAGATGAGAGTAGTTTAGCTACAGTCAAAGCAGCTATACAGGATGTGATGGAAGGTAGATGAAATGATAGATATCCATTCGCATATCGTTTTTGATGTAGATGATGGGCCAAAGTCGATAGAGGATAGCAAGGCGCTTTTAAGAGAAGCTTATAATCAAGGAGTTCGAATGATTGTATCTACTTCGCATCGTCGAAAAGGGATGTTTGAGACTCCAGAAGAAAAAATTGCAACAAATTTTATTAAGGTTCGTGAAATTGCAAAAGAAGTAGCAGATGATTTAGTCATTGCTTATGGCGCAGAGATATACTATACTCTGGATGTTCTAGAAAAGCTAGAAAGAAAAGAGATTCCTACCCTTAATGATAGCCGTTATGCTTTGATTGAGTTTAGCATGCACACTCCCTATCGTGAGATTCATACGGGATTGAACAATATTTTGATGTTGGGAATCACGCCAGTAATTGCTCATATTGAACGTTATGATGCTTTAGAGAATAATGAAAAACGCGTTCGCGAACTGATTGATATGGGTTGCTATACTCAGATAAATAGTTATCATGTTTTAAAACCTAAACTCTTTGGTGAAAGATATAAATTCATGAAAAAGAGAGCTCGGTATTTTTTGGAACGTGATTTAGTTCATGTAGTTGCAAGTGACATGCACAATTTAGACAGTAGACCTCCATATATGGAACAGGCATACGATATCATTGCTAAGAAATATGGAGCGAAAAAAGCGAAGGAACTTTTTGTAGAAAACCCCAGAAAAATTATAATGGATCAATTAATTTAGGAGAAAATATGAAAGATCAAAACACTTTGGAAATCGATGTATTTCAACTATTCAGAGCTTTATGGAAAAGAAAGTTGGTCATTTTATTAGTGGCAATTATAACTTCTTCAGTTGCTTTTGCCTACAGTACTTTTATTATCAAACCTGAGTTTACTAGTACGACTCGGATTTATGTAGTTAACCGTAATCAGGGAGAGAAGTCTGGTTTAACCAATCAAGACTTGCAGGCAGGATCATACTTGGTTAAAGACTATCGTGAAATTATCCTATCGCAGGATGTTTTGGAGAAAGTTGTTTCTGATTTGAAACTAGATTTGACGCCAAAAGGTCTGGCTAATAAAATTAAAGTGACAGTACCAGTTGATACCCGTATTGTCTCTATTTCAGTTAATGATCGAGTTCCTGAAGAGGCAAGCCGTATCGCTAACTCTTTGAGAGAAGTAGCTGCTCAAAAAATTATCAGTATTACTCGTGTTTCTGATGTGACAACACTGGAGGAGGCAAGACCGGCGATATCACCGTCTTCACCAAATATTAAACGCAATACACTAATTGGTTTTTTGGCTGGGGTGATTGGAACCAGTATTATAGTTCTTCTTCGTGAACTTTTGGACACTCGTGTGAAACGTCCGGAAGATATCGAAGATGCACTGCAGATGACACTTTTGGGAGTTGTACCAAACTTGGATAAGTTGAAATAGGAGAGAGAGATGCCGACATTAGAAATAGCACAAAAAAAACTGGAGTTCATTAAGAAGACAGAAGAATATTACAATGCCTTGTGTACAAATATACAGTTGAGCGGAGATAAACTAAAAGTAATTTCCGTTACTTCTGTTAACCCTGGGGAAGGAAAATCAACTACTTCCATAAATATATCATGGTCTTTTGCGCGTGCAGGCTATAAAACTCTTTTGATCGATGGTGATATTCGAAATTCAGTTATGTCAGGAGTTTTTAAATCTCGTGAAAAAATTACAGGGCTGACAGAATTTTTATCTGGAACAACCGATTTATCTCACGGGTTATGTGATACAAATATTGAAAATTTATTTGTAGTTCAATCGGGATCTGTATCACCAAACCCTACAGCCTTGTTACAAAGTAAAAATTTTAATGATATGATTGAAACCTTGCGTAAATATTTTGATTATATTATTGTTGATACAGCACCTATTGGAATTGTTATTGATGCGGCAATTATCACTCAAAAATGTGATGCGTCCATCTTGGTAACAGCAACAGGTGAGGCGAATAAACGTGATGTCCAAAAAGCAAAACAACAATTAGATCAAACAGGGAAACCATTTTTAGGTGTCGTTCTCAATAAATTTGATATTCAACGCGAAAAATATGGTTCTTACGGTGGTTATGGTTCTTACGGGAAAAAATAACCTAGGGAAGATTTTATGGATGAAAAAGGATTGAAAATTTTTCTGGCAGTATTACAGAGTATTATTGTCATTTTATTGGTTTATTTTCTTAGCTTTGTTAGAGAGACAGAAATTGAACGTTCTTCGATGGTTATACTATACCTTCTCCACTTTTTTGTATTCTATTTTAGTTCCTATGGTAACAATTTTTTTAAAAGAGGGTACCTAGTTGAGTTTAATAGTACTATAAGATATATTTTTTTCTTTGCAATAGCTATAAGTGTATTAAACTTTTTTATAGAGGAACGGTTTAGTATCTCTAGAAGAGGAATGGTATACTTCTTAACTTTAGAAGGAATATCCTTATACTTGTTAAATTTCTTAGTAAAGAAATATTGGAAGCATGTATTTTTCAATCTAAAAAATAGCAAGAAAATTTTACTGTTAACAGTAACAAAAAATATAGAAAAAGTTCTTGATAAATTGCTAGAAGCTGATGAACTTTCATGGAAATTGGTAGCAGTAAGTGTTTTGGATAAATCTGATTTTCAACATGATAAAATACCTGTAATTGAAAAGGAAAAAATTATTGAATTCGCAACGCATGAAGTTGTGGATGAGGTGTTTGTTAATCTTCCAGGAGAGAGCTACGATATTGGAGAAATTATCTCTAAGTTTGAGACAATGGGGATAGATGTAACTGTCAATCTTAATGCATTTGATAAGAATTTGGGTCGAAATAAACAAATTCATGAGATGGCAGGATTGAATGTAGTCACTTTCTCTACAAATTTTTATAAAACCAGTCATGTGATTTCAAAGAGAATTCTCGATATTTGTGGTGCCACTATTGGCCTTATTATTTTTGGTATAGCTAGTCTAGTTTTAGTTCCATTGATTCGTAAAGATGGCGGACCAGCTATTTTTGCTCAAACTCGTATAGGGAAAAATGGTCGACATTTTACCTTTTATAAATTCCGTTCGATGCGGATCGATGCTGAAGCTATCAAAGAACAGTTGATGGATCAAAACACGATGCAAGGTGGTATGTTTAAGATGGACAATGATCCTCGTGTTACAAAAATTGGTAGCTTTATTCGTAAAACCAGTTTGGATGAATTGCCACAATTTTGGAATGTCTTTATAGGAGATATGAGTTTGGTGGGGACGCGTCCACCGACAGTAGATGAGTATGATCAGTATACTCCAGAACAGAAACGTCGACTCAGCTTTAAACCTGGTATTACAGGTTTATGGCAGGTTAGTGGCCGTAGTAAAATAACCGATTTTGACGATGTTGTAAAATTAGATGTGGCTTATATTGATAATTGGACAATCTGGAAAGATATTGAAATTTTGTTAAAAACTGTTAAAGTTGTATTTATGAGAGATGGAGCGAAGTAATTTCTGTATATCCATCATATTAGGAGAGAAATGAAAAAGTCAGTTTATATCATTGGTTCAAAAGGAATTCCTGCTAAGTATGGAGGATTTGAAACTTTTGTTGAAAAATTAACAGCCTTCCAACAAGACAAGGCTATCCAATATTATGTGGCTTGTATGCGTGAAAACTCTGCAAAATCAGGGATTACTGAGGATGTTTTTGAACATAATGGTGCTATCTGTTATAACGTCGATGTCCCCAATATTGGTCCGGCGCGAGCCATAGCATATGATATAGCAGCAATTAACAAAGCGATTGAAATTGCTAAAGAAAATAAGGATGAAGCTCCTATCTTTTATATATTAGCTTGTCGTATTGGTCCTCTCATCAGTGGGATTAAGAAAAAAATTCAGGCGATAGGTGGGACTCTTCTAGTTAATCCAGATGGTCACGAGTGGTTACGAGCTAAGTGGAGCGCTCCAGTTCGTCGTTATTGGAAAATTTCCGAAGGTCTTATGGTCAAACATGCAGATCTTTTAGTGTGTGATAGTAAGAATATTGAAAAATATATCCAAGAAGATTATAAACAGTATCAACCTAAGACAACCTATATCGCTTATGGGACTGATACAACACGCTCCATATTAAAGAGTAGTGACGAAAAAGTACGTTCTTGGTTCAAAGAGAAGAATGTTTCTGAGAACGAGTATTATCTAGTTGTAGGACGATTTGTTCCAGAGAATAACTATGAATCTATGATTCGTGGCTTTTTGGCTTCTAACTCTAATAAGGACTTTGTTTTAATTACAAATGTAGAACAGAATAAATTTTATAATCAGTTGTTGGCAAAAACTGGTTTTGATAAAGATTCACGAGTGAAATTTGTAGGGACAGTCTACGACCAAGAACTTCTGAAGTATATTCGTGAGAATGCCTTTGCTTACTTCCATGGGCATGAAGTGGGGGGGACAAATCCTTCGCTACTGGAAGCATTAGCATCAACAAAGTTAAATTTACTACTCGATGTTGGTTTTAATCGCGAAGTTGGGGAGCAAAGTGCGATCTATTGGGAAAAAGACGAACTATCACAAGTGATTGAGGAAGTTGAACAATTTAATGAAAAAATGATTGATGAGTTAGATAGACAATCAAATCAGAGAATTGCGGATGCTTTCACTTGGGAAAAGATTGTTACAGACTACGAGAATTTATTTAAAAAATGAAAATATTACATTATACTTTAGGATTTCAACCTCAGCGAACAGGTGGCTTGATTAAATATGCTGAGGATTTAATACTAGAGCAAATTGCTCAAGGTCATCAAGTGATTGCCCTATATCCTGGTAATATTCGGTTACTTTCGAAAAAAGTAGGAATAAAGAAGGTATCATCAAGACAGTTTGAGTGTTATGAACTGCTTAATAGCTTACCTCTGGCTCTATTTTGGGGGATATCCAGTCCAATTGCTTTCATGACCCCTTGTGATAAAAATGTTTATAGTACTTTTTTAGAAGAAGTACAACCCGATATTATCCATATTCATTCGTTTATGGGATTACATAAAGAATTCATCGAGATTGCTAAAAACATGAATATTAGAGTTGTTTTTACGAGCCATGATTATTATGGATTAGCGCCCGTACCTCATTTCTATTTTAATGGGGTGGATTATAGTGATAAAAATACAAACTTAACATGGAATATTATGTCTTCCAATGCTTTAAGTGTGAAAAAACTAAGACTTTTTCAGATTTCATTTTATCCTACTATTCGTAAACTTTTGAAACTATTAGGGAAAAATCCAAAATCTAAAAAGAATTTAGTTATTCGAGATGTTATTGAGGAGCAAGATTTTAGTGAGCTTCGACACTATTATAATGAGATGTTCCATTTGATAGATGGTTATTTGTTTAATAGTAGTCTAGCAAAGAATGTATATGAGCAAAATGAAATTAAACCAACCAAAAGTACAGTATTATCTATAACAAATAGTTCAATTAAACAGCATCAAAGATTGACAACTACAAATGATAAAATTCGAGTCGCTTATATTGGTCCGGATGAAGAATATAAAGGATATTTTGATTTTATTGAGTTTGCTAAAACTTTAGACCTAGAGTTATACGAAGTTGCAACTTATGGTCACTTTCCAAATGAAGAATGTCCTTCATTCATTGAACAAAAAGGATATTTTACCAAGGAAACGATTGATAGTGTCTATGAAAATATTGATATTCTTATTGTTCCAAGTAAGTGGAAGGAGACATTTGGATTGATAACAGTAGAAGCATTATCCTATGGGGTAAATGTTTTTGTGAGTGAAAATGTTGGATCAAAAGACTTACTTCCAGAAACACATGTTTTTAAAAATCAGAATGACTTAGTAGTTAAAGTTATAGAAAATGATATAGAAAATACAAAATTAAAAACTATAGATGAACACTCGAAAGAAGTGATTCAGTATTATGAAAGAGTGATAAATGATAGTTGAGAGCTTAATAAAAAAGATTACAGGAAAAGCAGTAGACATTCACCCTGATGTACCCATGGCGTATATACTACAAAGAGGTATGAACTATGGTTTTGGACTCTTTCGTGGATTTGTACGTGGAATCGGATTTGGTCAAAAGGGGAAGCGTTTATTCATTGGACAAGGAGTTTCTATCTTAGCAAAGCGTAAATTATTTGTTGGGAAAAATGTTCGAATTGGTAAAAAGGTGTCCATAGATGCACTGTCGAAAGAAGGAATCCATTTTGCAGATAATGTGAAGATTGGAGATTATTCTCAAATTATTGGAACAGGATCTATAAAAAATATGGGGATTGGCTTGAAAGTTGGTAAGAACTCATCTTTTTCAGAATATAGTTTATTTGGTTCTGCTGGAGGTATCACAATTGGTGATAATGTTATCGCAGGTCAGAATGTTCGTTTTCATGCTGAAAATCATAATTATAGTGATTTAGATAAACTCATTCTTGAACAAGGTGTATCTCGAAAGGGAATTTCAGTAGGACATAATTGTTGGATTGGTGCTGGAGCTGTTTTTTTGGATGGGTCCAGCATTGGTTCAGGTTGTGTTGTTGGAGCGAATGCTGTTGTCACTAAGCAGTTTCCAGATAATGTTATCATAGGTGGAGTACCAGCTAGAATACTGGCCTATAGATAGTGTTTAACTATTTCTGAAAGGAAGAGAATTTATGCCTACATTTAGTGTAGTTGTTCCAGTTTATAATGTAGAGAATTATTTATCTCAATGTTTAAATACTCTTGTAAATCAGTCTTTTAAAGATTTTGAACTTATCTTGGTAAACGATGGTTCTACTGACACATCTGGAAGTCTTTGTGAAGAATGGGGAAAAAAAGATCATCGGATAAAAGTAATACATAAAACCAATGAAGGTCTTGGTTTTGCACGTAACACAGGTATTGAAAATTGTACAGGAGATTATATTGTCTTTGTTGATTCGGATGATTATGTCTCATATGAGATGCTTGAAATTTATGATACATACTTACAACGTTTTAATGCAGACGTGATTTATAGTGAAAATT
Source organism: Streptococcus mitis (assembly GCF_047462815.1). GTDB lineage: Bacteria > Bacillota > Bacilli > Lactobacillales > Streptococcaceae > Streptococcus > Streptococcus mitis_DO. The sequence continues at coordinate 71,407 of NZ_JASHFB010000012.1, read as the reverse complement.
TTTATCGAGTGGATAATGAAGGAAATATTATAGGACCACTTGATCAGAGCCTAGATTCCATTTTTTATAAAAATAATTCAATTTTCACAGAACTTTTACCAGATGTAATATCTTCACCACCAGAATTTATTGGAGATGGAAAGATAGGTGTTTCAGTGTGGAAAGGGGTATATAAACGTTCTTTGTTTAAGGATAAAGGGCTATTATTTCATTCGGAAAGAGAATTCATTTCAGAAGATGCTATTTTTCAAATTGATTGTTTAAAATTAGCAACATCCGCCCTTGTTATCCCAGATATTTTATACTACTATCGTGAAAACTTTGGTTCTTTAAGTATGAAATATAAAGAAGATCGATTTGAGTTGGATAAAATCTTGTATAACGAGCAATTAAAAAGAGTTAAGGGATTACCTAATCAAGAAATTTTGGAAGAAAGAATCGAGAGAATTTTAATTGCTAATATTCGTTTATGTATTTTTCAGGAATCCTTATATAAAAGTTCTAGAATTCATAAACGCTTGCAAAGAATTAGACAGATTTGTAAGGATCCTATCTCAAAAGCAGTTTTGTATCACTATCCAATCCATCGTTTACCTTTTCCTAAACGTTTGATCTGTGTATTAGCTAAGTATAATATGTCGATGTTGCTTTTAGCTTTAACCTTATTAAAATATCGGAATCGGAGTGTATAGATTTTATGGCGATGAATATAGAAAAATTAAAACTATCTTTAAAAAATGGAACGTTTTTTCCTGTTGTTATTCACGCCTTACGTAACCGTTGGCCCTTGTGGTGGATTCGGAGTAAGGCTATTCGAGAAGTGCAACTTGAAGATAGGGCCTACAGAATACTAAAAAAGAAATACGGTTCTTTAATTTCAAACTCTTTTGATAAATCATACTTATCAGAAAAAGTTCCCAAGCAAATCTGGATTTGCTGGTTTCAAGGTATGGAGAATGCTCCAGATTTGGTGAAATCATGTTATAAGTCTGTTAAAAGAGAATTTCCAGATTATAAAATTACAGTATTAACGGCTCAGACTATTCAACAGTATGTAACAATTCCTGAAGAAATTTTGTATAAGTGGAATAAAGGTATCATAAATAACGCAAATTTTTCAGATGTTTTGCGTGTTGAGATTTTATCTAAATATGGAGGTATTTGGTTAGATGCCACAGTTTATTGCACTGGTAGTACAATTAAGGAATTAATTGAAAAAAATCCATTTTTTATGTATAAGAGTCTATCTTCAATCGAAGAAAATATTTCATCATCAAGCTGGATGATTGCTTCAACAGCAAATCACCCTTTAATACTATCTGTGAAGAAGTTGCTAGTAGAATATTGGTGTAGAGAGAATATTGCAATACATTATTTTGTTTTTCATTTGCTGTTCACGATTGTAGCTGAACATTATTCGGATGTTTGGCAGTCTGTACCCACCTACACGAACGCAGCACCACATATAATGGTTGATGAATTAAATAATGATTTTTCAAAGGAACGTTACCAGCAATTATGTCAAATTTCTGATTTTCATAAATTAAATTATAAAAAAAATTACAATGATAAATCTGAGAGTTTGTACAGTTACTTACTGAATCAGTAGAGGGGAGAATCTTGCCTAGTTTAAAGAAAAACATTGTTTACAATGTCCTATATCAGATCTTAGCTGTAATAGTACCGTTTATTACCTCACCTTACTTAGCTCGTGTGTTAGGTGCAGAGCAAATTGGAGTTTATTCTTTTACCTATTCCGTTGCTTTTTACTTTATGATTCTGTCCATGTTGGGGATTTCTAATTATGGGAATCGGACAATAGCACAGGTACGAACAAGTAGAGAACATTTGAATCAGGAATTTTCGAATATTTACGCGGTTCAGTTAACGTGTTCACTAGTTATGACCGTCTCATATTTGATTTATGCAATAGTATTTGTGAATAGTTTTCAGATTGTAGCCTATATCCAAGTACTACATGTTTTATCGTATGCAACAGATGTTAGTTGGTTTTTTTATGGTCTTGAAGAGTTTCGTATTACAGTTGCTAGGAATTCATTTGTTAAATTATTAACTTTGATATCTATCTTTACATTTGTAAAAAGCCCTAATGATATCTATTTATATACCTTTATAATGGCGGGGAGTACCCTGCTTGGTCAATTGATTACATGGCCATTTTTATTAAAACAAGTAACTTTTGTGCGTCCTAGCCTTGGAAAAATAAAGAAACATATAAAACCTATTGTTATTTTATTTTTCCCAGTCTTAGCGGTTAGTATTTTTTCGTTTTTAGATAAAATAATGCTTGGGATGTATAGTAGTTTGAAGGAAACTGCTTTTTATGAGAATTCAGATAAGATTATTAGTATTCCAAAAGCTTTGATTCAAGCCTTTGGAGCTGTAATGTTGCCTCGAACAGTACATTTACTGAGTATAGGTGATGAACAAAAAAGTTTAGAATATGTTGCTAAAACGATGTGGGTCGTTTTAGTGATTACAATGGGCTGTGCTTTCGGTTTAGCAGGAGTCTCTGCAACCTTTGCTCCTGTTTATTGGGGTGAAGAATTTAGGGCAAGTAGCCAAATTATTGCAGGAATGACACCGGCTTTAGTATTTTCGGCTTTTGGAAATGTCATTCGAACCCAGTTTTTAATTCCACGAAGTTTTGACAAGGAATATACGATATCCTTGCTTTATGGAGCCATTGTTAATATTTTGATTAATATTATTTTGATTCCGAAGATAGGAGCAATGGGAGCTGTTATAGGAACAATCGTTGCTGAGTTAGTTCTATGTTGCTATCAAACGTGGATTGCTAGAAATTATTTACATATCAGAGAATATCTGATAAATGCTGGGATATTATTTCTTATTGGTTCAGTAATGTATATGGTTTTAATTCTTATTTCAAGTATTTTACCTACATCGCTGCTTACACTTATTATTGAAATTATAGTCGGAGCTTTCATTTATATTAGTTTACTGATTCTGTATATCTTTTCTTCAAAAAATAGCTTAATTATTGGTTTACGAACAAATTTTTTAGAACGTACTCATTTATTTAAAAGGAAGTAATAGTGAAGTTTAAATTTAATCCAATCGCGGTATTGTATATATTGTTAGTGTATTTAGAATTAGCTACAGATAGACAACATCTGTATCCTGTAACATACATGACAAAATATTATATTGGTATTTTGATTATTGTATTATTCATTTTATTATTAGTAAGCCTCGGAAAGGTTATTTTTGTTAATAAAAAATTATTACATCTTGCTAAGATATTAGCTATGCCAACAATTGTTCTCTTCTTCTACTCAGTTTTATTAGATGTAATGAATCCAGTTCAATTTAGTGGGTATTTTAGTAGATTGTCAAGTATGACTATTTTTGGCTTATTAGCTATTTTTCAAGCTATGGTTGTTTTTCAATTTTTTGGACAAAAAGTAGTAGATTACACTTTTACAGCAATATCACTTAGTTACTTAACTAGTATCATTGTTGCCTATAGTCAAGGAGGACTTAGTCAATTTATTTTGATGTTAACAGATGATAGTTTCAATGGTTCGGTGCTAGAAATGCATGAAGTAGCACCAATTACAGCTCTCTTTATTCTGTACTATCTGTATCAATATTTTATAAAAGAAAATAGTTTTTCTGCAGTATTTCGTAAGATCTTAATAGCTCTTATTATTCTCTTTTTAAGTCTTAAACGAATCGTATTTTTGAGTATGTTAATTATCATACCAGTATTTTTAGTAATTTATTGGTATTATAAAAAAGTGAGCAAACTAGGGAAAGAACGAAAAATTTTAAGTTTATTAAATGCCTTTTCCTTAGTATTTATAACAGGAATATTCCTTTATATTTATAGTATTAAATCTGGCTTTATATATACATTTATTCAAGAACATAATATTAATTCGATGGCTAGAACAGATTTATGGAAGGGAATTGAATCAACCTATAGCTTTGCGCCTATATTTATGGGGAAAGGGGTAGGCTTTGTATCAAAATGGATGGATAATAATTGGATGACTTTAAATATCAATGGTCTTACAGGATCAATGGGGATTCATAATGACATTTTGAAATCTTACATTGAGATAGGATTTGTAGGATTATTTATTTATTTTTATACTCTCCTTTATAGAAATGCCAAACGTATATTTGTAAAAATTGGTCATAAAGAATCATTCATATATTTTGTCTTGACAATGTTTCAGCTGCTGATATGGTTTACGGATAATATTTCGATTTACCATAATTTTTTATGGATCCTAAATCTACTGCTCTTTTCTTTAACTAGTACGGAAACAGAATTAGAAACTCAGAAACTATAAAATATTTATTTCTTGAATTTACGCTCTTACGCCGTAAATTTGAATTCACTAATGAATAATAGTAATTTATAAAAATAATATGAAATTTTATATAAAAAATTTATTAAAAAAAGTCTTTACATTACCGTTGAATTTATTATCTATTCAGTCTAATAAAATAGTGTTTGATAATTTTGGTGGTAGAGGTTTGGGAGATAATCCCAAGTATATACTTGAAGAACTTGTCTCTCGAGAAAAGAATCTAGATCTTGTATGGATATCAAAAGATAGAGAAATTTCTGTCCCAAAAGGTGTTCGTGTAGTAAAATATGGAAGTTTCCGTTCTTTCTATGAATGGTTAACAGCTAGAGTTTGGGTAGATAATATTCGCTGTTCTGATCGACCTTGGAAGCGTAAAGGACAGATTTATCTTCAAACTTGGCATGGCTCAGATGGGGTAAAGTTAATTGAAAAAAGTGTTGCAGGGAGCCTAAAAAAAACTTATCTTAGAATGGCGAAGTATGATGGAAAGATTACAGACGGTATCGTATCAAGTCGGCACTTTCAAACTTTGGGGATGCAAAATAATTTTTGGCTGACAGAGGATGTGGAGTTTCTTGAATTTGGATTACCTCGAAATGATGATTTTTTTAAAAGTGAAAAAATCAAAACTACAAACATAAAATTTAGAAGTTTATTTGATATTGATTTAGATGAACTGGTGGTTTTGTATATGCCGACGTTCAGAGATGATGGATCGTTGGATGCCTATAATTTAGATTACTCGAAACTAATACATGCTTTTCAAAACAAATTTAGAAAAAATGTAAAAATATTAGTTCGTCTTCATCCAATTGTTGATTCTAGTTTTATAAATTTACAGGATACAAACTGTATAAATGTGTCAACCTATTCAAATCCTCAGGATTTGATGATGAGTGCAGATGTAATGATTACGGATTATTCGTCATCTTCGATTGATTTTATGTTATTAAATCGTCCAGTATTTCTGTATTTGCCAGATTATCAAAGGTATGTGAACGATAGACCATTGGATAATAATTTTTATAAATTGCCATTTCCAAGAGCGTATCATAACAATGAGTTGATAGAAATTATTAGAGATTTTGAAAGAAGTAAATATGATGAAAAAGTTCGTCTGTATGAATTAGAGGACGTTCGTTTTGATAGAGGAAAAGCATCATTACAGTGTGCTAATTGGATTGAAGAAAAAATAAAAAAACAATAGGGTTATCAACTGAAAAAATTAGAATTTTATAAATGATGAAAAAGGAGTTCTTTGAATGAAAAGAGTTATAACATATGGTACATTTGATTTATTGCATTATGGTCATATCAATCTGTTGAAACGTGCTAAACAACTAGGTGATTACTTGATTGTGGTTGTTTCAAGTGATGAGTTTAATTTAAAAGAAAAGAATAAAGTATGTTACTTTAACTATGAACACAGAAAAAATTTAGTAGAAGCTATTCGATATGTAGATCTAGTAATCCCTGAAACTAGTTGGGAACAGAAAAAGTTAGATGTTAAAGAGTACCATATTGATACTTTTGTAATGGGTGATGATTGGAAAGGTAAATTTGATTATCTTGAAGAAGAAGGTGTTGAAGTAGTTTATTTGCCTAGAACAAAAGAAATATCAACGACAAAGATAAAAGAAGATCTGTCAGAATGAAATGTTATTAAACAATGCTGACATAAGAAATTGTGGTCTTTGTGTCTAATTACTTGAGAGTAGAGAGATACCCATTCTATCGGATTATGGCTTGTTTTTGCGCCTTACGTTTGATAGAATAAAGTAACGACACTTTAACCATCGAAGTGAGGTAAGAATAATGGTAGTAATTTTTAAAGATATACTTATTGAAGAGAAGACTGAAGAAGAAAAACAACATATTTTATCTATTTTAAATGGTGAGTATGACTTATCTGATGATGTAAGTCGTAGATTACGACGACTGAATGAGGAAAGTAAACGCTTGGAAGTGTTTGTTAAGGAGACGCACTCACTTGTCTAGTTCGTATTCTGTTAATTAATTGAAATCAATAAGTATCTCATTGTCATTTTTTTACGATGAGGAAGTTAGAGATTTTTAATGGATCTCTGATTACTATGTAATTTAGCATTGAAAAATTAAGAAATGGTGAAATTATGCCTCTTACACAGTTATTTGAAACATCCTTAGGAATTGATTTTTAATTGTATGCAAACAAAGTAGAATTCGCTTATTTCATGCTAAATGTAATATGAAGTAAGTGAATTTTTATAGATAAAGAAGAGTTTTTTCTGTATTTTTAGATAATAATATGAAAAAATATGATGATTGTTCTCCTTTTAGAGCAGTACACAATTAATAGGAATTGACTCTAAAACAACAAAGAAAGGTACCCCACTATGAAAGGTATTATTCTCGCGGGTGGTTCAGGAACTCGCTTGTATCCTTTGACTCGAGCTGCATCAAAACAACTGATGCCGGTTTATGATAAACCGATGATTTACTACCCACTTTCAACATTGATGTTGGCTGGGATTAGAGATATTTTGATTATCTCAACTCCACAGGATTTGCATCGATTCAAAGAACTTCTTCAAGATGGCTCTGAGTTTGGGATTCAATTGTCTTATGCAGAGCAACCAAGTCCAGATGGTTTGGCACAAGCCTTTATTATTGGTGAAGAATTTATTGGTGATGATAGCGTTGCTCTGATCTTAGGTGACAATATCTATCACGGTCCTGGTCTTTCTAAGATGTTACAAAAGGCAGCAAACAAGGATTCAGGAGCGACTGTCTTTGGCTATCACGTGAAGGATCCAGAACGCTTTGGTGTTGTTGAGTTTGACAAAGACATGAACGCTATTTCTATCGAAGAAAAGCCAGAACACCCTCGTTCAAATTATGCAGTTACAGGCCTCTATTTCTACGATAATGATGTGGTAGAAATTGCCAAAAATATAAAACCAAGCCTGCGTGGTGAATTGGAAATTACAGATGTTAACAAGGCTTACCTAGATCGTGGAGACTTATCCGTTGAGGTTATGGGACGTGGCTTTGCTTGGTTGGATACTGGCACTCATGAAAGTTTACTAGAGGCTTCACAGTACATCGAGACAGTGCAACGAATGCAAAATGTTCAGGTAGCAAACTTAGAAGAAATTGCTTACCGTATGGGCTATATCAGTCGCGAAGATGTATTGGCCTTAGCCCAACCACTTAAGAAAAATGAATACGGGCAGTATCTGCTTCGTTTGATTGGAGAAGCATAGATGACAGATAATTTTTTCGGAAAGACGCTTGCAGCACGCAAGGTTGATGCAATTCCAGGTATGCTGGAGTTTGATATCCCTATTCATGGCGATAATCGTGGCTGGTTTAAAGAAAATTTCCAAAAGGAAAAAATGCTCCCACTTGGATTTCCAGAGTCTTTCTTTGCAGAAGGAAAATTGCAAAACAATGTATCCTTCTCACGTAAAAATGTTCTCCGTGGCCTCCACGCAGAACCTTGGGATAAGTACATCTCTGTAGCAGATGGTGGGAAAGTTCTGGGTTCTTGGGTTGATCTACGCGAGGGTGAAACTTTCGGAAATACCTATCAAACAGTAATTGATGCAAGTAAGGGAATCTTTGTTCCTAGAGGTGTGGCCAATGGTTTCCAAGTCCTATCAGATACAGTTTCTTATAGTTATTTGGTCAATGACTACTGGGCTCTTGAACTCAAACCCAAGTATGCCTTTGTGAACTACGCTGATCCAAGCCTTGGCATTGAATGGGAAAATCTTGCAGAAGCAGAGGTTTCAGAAGCAGATAAAAATCATCCACTACTTAAGGATGTAAAACCTTTGAAAAAAGAAGATTTGTAAAAAGGAAAGAATATGACTGAATACAGAAAAATTATCGTGACAGGTGGAGCAGGTTTTATCGGTTCTAACTTTGTTCATTATGTTTACAAGAATTTTCCAGAAGTTCACGTGACAGTCTTGGACAAGTTGACTTATGCTGGAAATCGTGCTAATATTGAGGAAATTTTAGGTGATCGTGTTGAGTTAGTTGTTGGTGACATTGCTAATGCGGAGTTGGTGGATAAGTTGGCAGTTAAAGCAGATGCTATCGTTCATTATGCGGCGGAAAGTCATAATGACAATTCATTGAATGATCCATCACCATTTATCCATACCAACTTCATCGGAACCTATACTCTTTTGGAAGCTGCTCGTAAGTATGATATTCGCTTCCACCATGTATCGACAGATGAAGTTTATGGGGATCTCCCTCTACGTGAGGATTTGCCAGGTCATGGTGAAGGACCAGGTGAGAAATTTACTGCTGAAACAAAATACAACCCAAGCTCTCCGTACTCATCAACTAAGGCTGCTTCAGATTTGATTGTCAAAGCCTGGGTACGATCGTTTGGTGTCAAGGCAACGATTTCTAACTGTTCAAATAACTACGGTCCTTATCAACACATTGAAAAATTCATCCCACGTCAGATTACTAACATCCTAAGTGGAATCAAGCCAAAACTTTACGGTGAAGGTAAGAATGTTCGTGACTGGATTCATACCAATGACCATTCTTCAGGTGTTTGGACAATCTTGACAAAAGGGCAAATTGGTGAAACCTACTTGATTGGGGCTGATGGCGAGAAAAACAACAAGGAAGTTTTGGAACTTATCCTTAAGGAAATGGGACAAACTGAGGATGCCTATGATCATGTTACTGACCGTGCAGGACATGACCTTCGCTATGCGATTGATGCAAGCAAGCTCCGTGATGAGTTGGGATGGAAACCTGAATTTACCAACTTTGAAGCTGGGCTCAAGGAAACAATCAAGTGGTATACAGATAACCAAGAATGGTGGAAAGCAGAGAAAGAAGCTGTTGAAGCCAATTATGCTAAGACTCAGGAGATTATTACAGTATAAAAAGCAGGAAATCGCTGCTTTTTATTGCTATATTGGGAAGAGTTGCAAATAAGAAAGGGATAGAGATGATTTTAATTACAGGGGCAAATGGCCAATTAGGAACGGAACTTCGTTATTTGTTAGATGAGCGTAATGAAGAATACGTTGCTGTTGATGTGGCTGAGATGGATATTACCAATGCAGAGATGGTTGAGAAAGTTTTTGAAGAGGTGAAACCGACTTTAGTCTACCACTGTGCAGCCTACACCGCTGTTGATGCAGCAGAGGATGAAGGAAAAGAGTTGGATTTTGCCATCAATGTTACTGGTACAGAAAATGTTGCGAAAGCATCTGAAAAGCATGGTGCAACTCTAGTTTATATTTCTACCGACTATGTTTTTGACGGTAAGAAACCAGTTGGACAAGAGTGGGAAGTTGATGACCGACCAGATCCACAGACAGAATATGGTCGTACTAAGCGTATGGGAGAAGAGTTAGTTGAGAAGTATGTGTCTAATTTCTATATTATCCGTACTGCCTGGGTATTTGGAAATTATGGCAAAAACTTCGTTTTTACCATGCAAAATCTTGCGAAAACTCATAAGACTTTAACAGTTGTAAATGATCAGCATGGTCGTCCGACTTGGACTCGTACCTTGGCTGAATTTATGACCTACCTAGCTGAAAACCGCAAGGAATTTGGTTATTATCATTTGTCAAATGATGCGACAGAAGACACAACTTGGTATGACTTTGCGGTTGAAATTTTGAAAGATACGGATGTAAAAATCAAGCCAGTAGATTCCAGTCAATTTCCTGCCAAAGCTAAACGTCCCCTAAACTCAACGATGAGCCTGACTAAAGCTAAAGCTACTGGATTTGTCATTCCAACCTGGCAAGATGCTTTGAAAGAATTTTACAAACAAGAAGTAAGATAAGCAATAGAATGATTTTTCTAGTCTAATAAAAGAGAATGACAAAAAATTATTATTAGAAACAGATAAAAGAAATATAGAACTAACTCTAACAATAATCGGGTATGCATAGTGTAGATAACGAAATAGTTAGAGAGTTAAATGAATGGTTAGAAGACTTTACAAGAGAGAACAAAATAAGGTTAATCGATATAAACAAAGAATTTTCTGAAGATTATCATTTGAAATATGAATATACAAGTGAGGGATTGCATTATAATGATGAAGGTTTATTAGTACTTAGAAATTATATGAATGAGAAAAATATTAATTTACTGTAGAGGTAAGAATAACATGAAATTAGTTTTGACTGTTTGTTAATATTAAATAATATTATTTGTTTTATAAGATTTATATGGAGTTAAGAATAGTATGATAAAATATTTTTTAAAAGCATTAGAATTTAATATGATTAAGAAGAAAAGATTAGATTTAAAAAATTCTGACTTTACGATCATAAGCTCTAACTGTCTTGGAGGTGTAATAAGTCATAAATTAGGCCTTAAGTTTATGTCTCCAACAGTAAACTTGTTTATAGAACCCAGCTCATTTGTTAAGTTTTGTAAGAATTTACCTTTCTATTTTGAACAACCACTAGTGGAGAAACAATGGGCAGGTAGTTATCCTATCGCTTTATGTAATGATATAGAGATACATGGATCACATTATAGAAATTTTTCAGAATTGAAAGATAAATGGAATGAAAGAAAGAGAAGGGTAAACTTCGACAATCTATTTATTTTCATGATAGAGCGGGATGGATGTACATATGAAGATATATTGGAATTTGATAATTTATCCTATAAAAATAAAGTTGTGTTCGTAAGTAAGGAGATGCCAGAAATAAAATCTGCCATACATATTCCAAAAACTAATGAAACAATTAATGGTAAAATACAAGTGAAAAATCTACTAGGATATAGAAATAAACTAGTAGGAAAAAGAGATATTGATCTTTTTGATTATATAAAATTCTTTAATGAAGGAATAATACAATTAAATAGAAAATAAGGATATTTTTGAAATAAAATATTATCTAATGGCCTAAAAAATAATCAGTAAAAGAATTTTAATGGCGAGGAGTATATGTACGATTATCTTGTTGTTGGTGCTGGTCTCTTTGGTGCAGTCTTTGCCCATGAAGCAGCCTTAAAAGGAAAAAAAGTAAAAGTCATTGAAAAACGAAATCATATCGCGGGTAATATCTATACTCGTGAAGAGGAAGGAATTCAAGTTCATCAGTATGGTGCTCATATCTTCCATACTTCTGATAAGGAGATTTGGGATTATGTAAACCAGTTTGCAGAGTTTAACCGTTACACAAATTCTCCTGTTGCAAACTATAAGGGTGAGATTTATAACCTTCCTTTTAATATGAATACTTTCAATAAACTCTGGGGAGTTGTAACTCCAGCAGAAGCACAAGCTAAGATTGATGAGCAACGTGCAGTTTTAAATGGCAAGACTCCTGAAAATTTGGAAGAACAGGCTATCTCTCTTGTAGGTACAGACATCTACGAAAAATTAATCAAAGATTATACAGAGAAACAGTGGGGCAAACCAACTACAGAACTTCCAGCCTTTATCATTCGCCGTTTGCCAGTACGCCTGACCTATGATAATAACTATTTCAATGACACCTATCAGGGAATTCCAATTGGTGGTTACACTCAAATAGTTGAAAAAATGTTGGATCATGAAAATATTGATGTAGAAACAAATGTTGATTTCTTCGCGAATAAAGAGCAATATATGAAGGACTTCCCTAATATTGTCTTTACGGGTATGATTGATGAATTCTTTGACTATAAGTTGGGTGAACTAGAGTACCGCAGTCTTCGTTTTGAAAACGAGACCTTGGATATGGAGAATTACCAAGGAAATGCAGTTGTCAACTATACAGATGCTGATACCCCATATACTCGCATTATTGAACACAAACATTTTGAGTTTGGGAACCAAGAAAAGACTATTATTACTAAAGAACATTCTAAAACATGGGAAAAAGGTGATGAGCCTTATTATCCAGTAAATAATGATCGTAATAATCATTTGTATAAATCATATAAAAAATTGGCTGATGAGCAAGGCAATGTTATCTTTGGTGGCCGTTTAGGACACTATCGTTATTACGATATGCACCAGGTAATTGGAGCAGCCTTGCAGTGTGTAAGAAATGAGTTAGATTAAACAACTAAAACTGTTTACAGTAGCTATTTAGCAATATGATTGATCATTCCTTGACTACCTAGTGTAGTCGAGGTTTTTTGATAGTATTCATATTTTTACAACCTTATTGTTTAAAAAATAATTTTCAAAAATTCTGAAAATTGTATTGACAGGACTTGAAAAAGAGTCTATAATGAATAAAAAAACGAAGGAGAAGACTATGAAAACAAGAAAAGTATTGGCTCTTGCGGGAGTGACTTTATTAGCAGCGGGTGTTTTAGCTGCTTGTTCTGGGGGCTCAGGCGCTAAAGGTGAGCAGACCTTTGCATTTACATACGAGAAAGATCCTGATAATCTTAATTATTTAACAACTGGCAAAGCTTCAACATCTGATATTACTAGTAATGTGATTGACGGATTGCTTGAAAATGATAAGTATGGAAACCTTATTCCTTCATTGGCAGAAGACTGGTCGGTTTCTAAGGATGGCTTGACTTATACTTATAAGATTCGTCAGGATGCCAAGTGGTATACATCTGAGGGAGAAGAGTATGCTCCTGTTAAGGCTCAGGACTTTGTGACAGGTCTTAAATATGCAACAGATAAGAAATCAGAAGCCCTTTACTTGGTACAAGATTCAATTAAAGGTTTGGACGCATACGCTAAAGGGGAAAATAAAGATTTCTCTCAAGTTGGGATTAAAGCCCTTGACGATCAAACGATTCAATACACGTTGAACAAACCGGAAAGTTTTTGGAATTCTAAAATAACCATGGGTGTGCTTGCGCCAGTCAATGAAGAGTTTTTGAACTCAAAAGGGGATGATTTTGCCAAAGCTACGGATCCAAATAGTCTCTTGTATAACGGTCCTTATTTGTTGAAATCTCTTGTGACCAAATCCTCTGTTGAATTTGTGAAAAATCCGAACTACTGGGATAAGGACAATGTACATATTGATAAGGTCAAATTGTCATTCTGGGATGGTCAAGATACCAGCAAACCAGCAGAAAACTTTAAAGATGGAAGCTTTACGGCAGCTCGTCTCTTTCCAACAAATGCAAGTTTTACAGAGCTTGAGAAAGAGATGAAGGACAATATTGTCTATACCCAACAAGACTCTACGACTTATATAGTTGGTACAAATATTGATCGCCAATCTTATAAATACACATCTAAGACCAGCGAAGAACAAAAGACATCTACTAAAAAAGCTCTCTTAAACAAGGATTTCCGTCAGGCTATTGCTTTTGGATTTGACCGTACAGCCTATGCCTCTCAGTTGAATGGAGAAACTGGAGCAAGCAAAATATTACGTAATCTCTTTGTTCCACCAACGTTTGTCCAAGCAGATGGTAAAAACTTTGGCGATATGGTCAAAGAGAAATTGGTCACTTATGGGGATGAATGGAAGGATGTCAATCTTGCAGATTCTCAGGATGGCCTTTACAATCCAGAGAAAGCCAAGGCTGAATTTGCTAAAGCCAAATCAGCCCTACAAGCTGAGGGAGTCCAATTCCCAATTCACCTAGATATGCCTGTTGACCAAACAGCAACTACAAAAGTTCAGCGCGTCCAATCTATGAAACAATCCTTGGAAGCAACTTTAGGAACTGATAATGTCATTATTGATATCCAACAACTACAAAAAGATGAAGTAAACAATATTACATATTTTGCTGAAACGGCTGCAGGACAAGATTGGGATGTCTCAGATAACGTTGGATGGGGACCAGACTACATTGACCCATCTACCTACCTTGATATTCTCAAACCATCTGTAGGGGAAAGTACAAAGACTTATCTAGGATTTGATGCTGGTACAAATAATGCAGCAGCTAAACAAGTTGGTTTGGAAGACTACGAAAAAATGGTTGTTGAAGCTGATGCAGAAGTGAAAGACATTTCAAAACGTTATGAAAAATATGCAGCTGCCCAAGCTTGGTTGACAGATAGTGCTTTGATCATCCCAACAACTTCTAAAACTGGTCGTCCAATGTTGTCTAAGATGGTACCATTTACACTTCCGTTTGCATACTCTGGTAACAAGGGTACGACCGAAGCCACTTTGTATAAATACCTTGATGTACAAGATAAACCAGTGAGAGTTGATGAGTATCAAAAAGCTCAAGAAAAATGGATGAAAGAAAAAGAAGAATCCAATAAAAAAGCGCAAGAAGAACTTGCAAAACATGTTAAATAAAGGTAAGGGAGTTGGTTTGTAGCCGACTCTTTTATACTCTTCGAAAATCTCTTCAAACCACATCAGCTTCCATCTGCAACCTCAAAACACTGTTTTGAGCAACCTGCGGCTAGTTTCCTAGTTTGCTCTTTGATTTTCGTTGAGTATTAGCTATCTTGTAGTAAAAAAATCCTGAGAATTTCTAACTCTCAGGATTTTTCGTATTTACTGTTGTGGTTGTTGAAATTGAGGGGCCTGTGGTTGTTGTTGGATTTGTTGGCCAGGCTGTCCCTGATTAGGATTCGTTGGTGTAGGATTATTTGCTGGTTGACCAGGAGTAGGTGTTACTTGAGTGCTTGAACTTTCAGATGTTGTAGAGGGACTCTCTACTTCTGATTGTGTTTGTTGTGTGTCAGGAGTATTTAATGTATTTCTGGCTCCATTTTGGAATACGAACTGGCCGCTTCGGTATAGTCCTTCAGGCATTGTCCAGTCTCCAGGATGGTTATTTTGAGCAAGGTAGCTCATCATAGCGCGATAGACTCTAGCAGCAACTGTGAGACCGTCGCCTAGAATAGGAGTGAGACGGTTGCTATAACCTGTCCAAACGGCCATTGAATACTTACGAGTATAACCGACAAACAGTTCATCTGGTGCTACAAGTTGATTCGACTTGATATGATTTTCGATTTCTTCATCTGTATAGTTAGAAGTCCCTGTTTTCCCTGCTTGAGGAATTCCAGGCAGATAGGCGTTGTAACCTGTTCCAGATGTCAAAACTGTTTTCATCATTTCTGTCATCATGTAGGCAGTAGACTCTTTCATAGCTCTTGTACCAACGTCAGAAAATTCTTTTTCACTACCGTCACTAAAGACGATTTTATTGATGTACATTGGTTTGTGATAAGTACCGCCATTTGCGAATGCAGCGTAGGCTGCAGCCATTTTTTCACTGCTTGCCCCGTATTGTTTACTAGATTCAGTTGTATTACTTGAAATAGCATTTGAATAGTGTATTACAGGATAGTCGATTCCTAAACCATTTAGGAAGTTTTTAGCTCTATCTAAACCAACCTTATTTAGTGTTTCAACGGCAGGTACGTTACGAGATTGTTGAAGGGCATATTGCAGAGTAATATTACCAAAATATGCTCGATCCCAGTTGTAAACAGGAGTACTTGTACCAGGATAGTTATAAGGAATATCGTGGACAGTAGTTGCAGTTGAATCATATACACCGTATTCTAAGGCTGGGGCATAATCAGTGATTGGTTTCATGGTTGATCCCCAGTCACGGTTGGTTTCCACAGCTTGGTTGGTACCAAATGAAACGTTACTTGCTTGGTGACGAGCTCCAAGTTGGGCGATGACTTTACCATTGGAAGTATCAACGATAGTTGAGGCTACTTGAAGGTCATTATCTGGATAAGAGACATACTCATCTGTATTGTAAATATCCCAAAGTCGTTGTTGAATTCCCTTGTCTACATTTGTGTAGACTTCCATCCCAGTAGTAAGAAGATTATATCCAGTTTCGTGCTCTACTTGTTCAATAACCTCTTTTAGATAGTTATCCATATATGCTGGATAAGTAGCAGCCGACTTAAGACTTTGTAAACCATCAGTGATAGGTGTGTTGACGGCTTTTTCATATTGCTCAGCACTAATGTAATCTTGCCCTCTCATTTCTGAAAGAACTAAATTACGACGGTCTAGTGCTGCTTCCGGATGAGAGTAAGGATCGTATTGGTTAGGTGCCTGAGGCATACCTGCTAGCAAAGCTAATTGAGGTAAAGATAAATCCTTTAGATCTTTTCCATAGTAATTTTGGGCTGCTGTCTGCATTCCATAATTACCATTTGACATATAGACCTTATTGATGTAGTAGGTAAGAATTTCCTGTTTGGTAGCTTTTTGTTCCAATTGGATAGCTAGCCAAGCCTCTTGTGCTTTTCGGGAGATATTTTGATCCGAAGTTGATGTTGAGAAATAGGTCAACTTAATCAACTGCTGGGTTAGGGTTGATCCTCCTTGTAAAGAGTTACTTTGTAAGTTACGTAAGAAGGCCCCCATGATCCGAATCGTATCTACCCCTCTGTGGTCAAAGAAGCGATGGTCTTCGATAGACACGATAGCTTTGACTAAATCAGTAGGAATTTCGTTAGCTTGAGCGTTTACTCGGCGTTCAGAGCCCAGATCGGCAATGAGTTCGTTATTATTGTCATAAATCTTGCTAGAAGTTGTTGCAACTAATTTACTATCTGATAGGGCTGGAGCTTTGCTCACAAAATAGAGGAAAACACCCCCGCCCAATAGAAATAATGCGATAAAGAGAGTTAGGAAAAAGATTCCAATATACTTTAATATTCGCATAAGAATGTATTTATTCATCTTGTTTACCACCTAGTAAATGTTCTTTGATAACATCGAGATAGGGAATTTGTGGAAATGCCCCTAGTTTTATCTGGTAACCGTATTCTCGTATGTATCCAAGTGGCATTGATTTTTGCCCCTTATCTTGATGATAGAAGCGAATCAAATCGAATGCCGGCAATAAGTAGGTTTCTTGCTGAGAAGAAAAGTGAAGAAGGACAAAGCAGATTCCTTGTTGGGCAAGGACTTGTTCCATATGCTGAATCTGATGTGGATGGAAATTTTTCATCGGAATCGCACGTTTTTGTTTTGTTTCCTTGGCTTCAAAGTCGATGTAATATCCCTTATAAACGCCAGAATAGTCTGTCGTTGAAGCTTGTCGAAAATAGGCTTCAACAATCTTGGCACGACTTCGTTGTGGATAGTCCACTCGTACGATTTGAATAGGGGTTGGTTTCTTGTGTATAACAGCTAAGCCCTGAGACAAATAGTAGTCGTTGGTAGCATTAATCATCTTTTCAAAAGACATTCCTCGATTTGCGAAATTTTTGGGTTGAGAAAGAGATGTTTGTCTTTTTTGTGATGAAATTTTATGAGGATAGTTGACCATAATTCTCCTTATTGGTACAATAACATCACTCTATTATATCATAAATTTACACAGAAAGGGTTAAAAATGACTACAGCTTTGGTTTTAGGCTATTCTGCTTTTGATTTGGGTTTGTTTTCGGACAAGGATCCTCGTCTTAAATTGATTAAAAAAGCGATACGTAGGGATTTAGAAGCTATGGCAGAAGATGGGGTGACTTGGCTTGTATTTACCGGGACTTTGGGCTTTGAATATTGGGTTTTAGAGGTTGCTCAGGAAATGAAGACCGAATACGGTTTCCAGTTGGCCACCATTTTTGCTTTTGAAACCCATGGGGAAAATTGGAATGAAGGCAATCAGATGAAACTGAGTCGCTTTAAGCAGGTAGAATTTGTCAAATATGCCTATCCTCGTTATGAACACAAGGGGCAGTTAAGAGATTACCAGCAGTTTTTACTGGAAAACACGAACAGTTCCTATCTTTTTTATGATGAAGAAAATGAAACGAAACTAGCTTATTTTTACCAAAAGATGAAAAATCAAGAGGACTACTTTATAAAGAGATTAACATTTGATCAGCTAAATGAACTTGCTGAAAATTTTTCCGAAAATTGAAGCTTTGACCTTGATTTTTGTTTGCCTTTTTTTATATAATAATACTAGCAAGTGAGAATGGAGAGAGACATGGCAAGTATTATTTTTTCAGCGAAAGATATTTTTGAACAAGAGTTTGGACGTGAAGTCCGTGGGTATAGCAAGGTAGAAGTTGATGAGTTTTTAGACGATGTCATTAAGGATTATGAAACCTATGCTGCCTTGGTCAAGTCACTTCGTCAGGAAATTGCGGATTTGAAGGAAGAACTAGCTCGTAAACCGAAACCTTCACCAGTTCAAGCAGAGCCTATTGAAGCAGCAACTACAAGTTCTATGACGAATTTTGATATTTTGAAACGCTTGAATCGTCTTGAAAAAGAAGTGTTTGGTAAACAAATTTTAGATAACTCAGATTTCTAAGTAGTTATTTGAGATGTGCAATTTTTGGATAATCGCGTGAGGAGAATTTCTTCTCATGAGGAAAGTCCATGCTAGCACAGGCTGTGATGCCTGTAGTGTTTGTGCTAGGCGAAACCATAAGCCTAGGGACGAGAAATCGTTACGGCAGTTGAAATGGCTAAGTCTTTGGATAGGTCAGAGTAGGCTTGAAAGTGCCACAGTGACGGAGTCTTTCTGGAAACGGAGAGAGTGGAACGCGGTAAACCCCTCAAGCTAGCAACCCAAATTTTGGTCGGGGCATGGAGTGCACGGAAACGAACGTAGTACTCTGACTGCTATCAGCTAGAGCTGCTAGTGGTAGACAGATGATTATCGAAGGAAGTGGTCCTAGTCACTTCTGGAACAAAACATGGCTTATAGAAAATTGCATATAGGTTGAGGCTGAGAAAATTTTCTCAACCTCATTTTTTAAAGTGTACAATAGAAAGGTCTTGCAAGACTGTAACATGAAAAAAGAATTTAATTTAATTGCAACTGTGGCAGCTGGTCTGGAAGCTGTAGTGGGAAGAGAAGTGCGAGAGTTGGGTTATGACTGCCAAGTTGAAAATGGACGTGTTCGTTTTCAAGGAGACGTGAGAGCTATTATCGAAACTAACCTTTGGCTTCGAGCAGCAGATCGTATCAAAATTATCGTAGGAACCTTTCCTGCCAAGACTTTTGAAGAGCTGTTCCAAGGAGTATTCGCCTTAGATTGGGAAAATTATTTACCACTTGGAGCTCGATTCCCGATTTCAAAAGCCAAATGTGTTAAATCTAAACTACATAATGAACCGAGTGTTCAGGCTATTTCTAAGAAAGCTGTTGTTAAGAAATTGCAGAAACACTATGCCCGTCCAGAAGGTGTTCCACTGATGGAGAATGGCCCAGAGTTTAAGATTGAGGTTTCTATTCTAAAGGATGTGGCAACTGTCATGATTGATACGACAGGATCTAGCCTCTTTAAACGTGGTTATCGTACCGAAAAGGGTGGCGCTCCTATCAAGGAAAATATGGCAGCAGCCATTTTACAACTATCTAACTGGTATCCAGACAAGCCTTTAATTGATCCGACCTGTGGTTCAGGGACTTTCTGTATCGAGGCTGTCATGATTGCTCGAAAGATGGCACCAGGACTTCGTCGTTCTTTTGCCTTTGAGGAATGGAACTGGGTTAGCGATCGTTTGATTCAAGAAGTGCGCACAGAAGCGGCCCAAAAAGTGGATCGTGAACTTGAGTTGGATATTATGGGCTGTGATATCGATGCTCGTATGGTGGAAATTGCTAAGGCTAATGCTCAGGCAGCTGGTGTTGCAGGAGATATTACCTTTAAGCAGATGCGCGTGCAGGATTTACGTTCAGATAAAATCAATGGTGTGATTATCTCCAATCCGCCTTATGGAGAACGCTTGTCAGATGATGCAGGGGTTACCAAGCTTTATGCTGAGATGGGGCAAGTATTTGCACCGCTGAAAACGTGGAGCAAATTTATTCTAACTAGTGATGAAGCCTTTGAGACCAAGTACGGTAGCCAGGCGGACAAGAAACGTAAGTTGTACAATGGAACCTTAAAAGTTGATTTGTATCAATATTTTGGGCAGCGTGTCAAACGCCAAGAAGTGAAGTAGGAAGGTAAATTCATGACTAAGAAAAGACGGGATCGTCATAAAAATGAAGGACAAGAACCGCGATTTGATTTTGATGAAGCAAAAGAGTTAACAGTTGGTCAAGCTATTCGTAAAAATGAAGAAGTAGAAGCAGGGGTCTTGCCTGAGGACTCCATTTTAGATAAGTATGTTAAGCAACACAAAGATGAAATTGAGGCGGATAAGTTTGCGACTCGCCAATACAAAAAGGAGGACTTAGTCGAAACGCAGAGTTTGGATGATCTTATCCAAGAGATTCGGGAAGAGACAGCTGTTGAGCCTACGATAGTAGAGAATGATTTCATCCAGTTTGATGACTTAGAATCTACACAAGTGACAGAAACTCCTTTTGATGAGGAATTTGACACTGAGGAGGCAGTCGAAACAGAGTATCCAATGGTGGATAGTGAAGATGGGCAAAGTGTTAAGAAACAGATTCTTTATGGCTTGTTAGCTGCCCTAGGAATTATTATTATTGGAACTGGTTATTATGTTTATAGTCAAGTGGCTCGTTCGACCAAGGAAATCCAAACTTCTCAATCAACCACAAACTCGCAGGCGGAAGCGGAAGAATTTAATAATTTATACGATGCCTTCTATACAGATAGCAATAAAACAGCTTTGAAGAATAGCCAATTTGATAAACTGAGTCAACTGAAGACTTTACTTGATAAGCTAGAAGGTAGTCGCGAATATACGCTTGCTAAATCGAAATATGACAGCTTAGAAACGCAAATCAAGGCCATCCAAGAAGTCAATGCACAATTTGAAAAACCAGCTATTGTGGATGGTGTTCTGGATACCAATGCCAAAGCCAAATCGGATGCTAAATTTACAGATATCAAAACCGGGAATACGGAGATTGACAAAGTGTTAGATAAGGCTATTAGCCTTGGTAAGAGTCAAAAGACAAGCACTTCTAGCTCAAGTCAAACCAGCAGTTCTAGTCAAGCAAGTTCAAATTCTTCTACAGAGAGTAGTACAAGTAACACCAGTCCATCTTCAAGCGCCTCATCAAACAATTCAGTTTCTGCGCGTGATGATAGTCATGGCGGTCTATCAAGTTCTGGAGTTAACCTACAAAGAGCTTCAAGCCGTGTGCCGTTCAATCAATCGGCTGTGGATGATAGTAATAACTCTGCCTGGGATTTTGCTGATGGTGTCTTGGAACAAATTCTCGCGACTTCACGTTCACGTGGTTACATAACTGGCAACCAATATATCCTCGAACGTGTCAATATCGTTAATGGCAATGGTTATTACAATCTCTATAAGCCAGATGGAACCTATCTCTTTACCCTTAACTGTAAGACAGGATACTTTGTTGGAAATGGTTCTGGACATGCGGATGCCTTGGACTATTAAGCAGTCGTTACAAAATTCTTTCTTTTCAAAAGTAAAAATGATAAAATAAAACAAATTAAACAAGAGGAGTGTCATATGACAAAAGCTAACTTTGGTGTCGTAGGTATGGCCGTAATGGGCCGTAACCTTGCCCTAAATATTGAATCTCGTGGTTACACAGTTGCTATTTACAACCGTAGTAAAGAAAAAACTGAAGATGTAATTGCTTGCCATCCTGAAAAGAACTTTGTACCAAGCTATGACGTTGAAAGTTTTGTAAACTCAATCGAAAAACCTCGTCGTATCATGTTGATGGTTCAAGCTGGACCTGGTACAGATGCTACTATCCAAGCCCTTCTTCCACACCTTGACAAGGGTGATATCTTGATTGACGGAGGAAATACTTTCTACAAAGATACCATCCGTCGTAATGAAGAATTGGCAAACTCAGGCATCAACTTTATCGGTACAGGGGTTTCTGGTGGTGAAAAAGGAGCTCTTGAAGGTCCTTCTATCATGCCTGGTGGACAAAAAGAAGCCTACGAATTGGTTGCGGATGTTCTTGAAGAAATCTCAGCTAAAGCACCAGAAGATGGCAAACCATGTGTGACTTACATCGGTCCTGATGGAGCTGGTCACTATGTGAAAATGGTTCACAACGGTATCGAGTATGGTGATATGCAATTGATCGCAGAAAGCTATGACTTGATGCAACACTTGCTAGGCCTTTCTGCAGAAGATATGGCTGAAATCTTTACTGAGTGGAACAAGGGTGAATTGGACAGCTACTTGATTGAAATCACAGCTGACATCTTGAGCCGTAAAGACGATGAAGGTCAAGATGGACCAATCGTAGACTACATCCTTGATGCTGCAGGTAACAAGGGAACTGGTAAATGGACTAGCCAATCATCTCTTGACCTTGGTGTACCATTGTCACTGATTACCGAGTCAGTATTTGCACGTTACATTTCAACTTACAAAGAAGAGCGTGTACATGCTAGCAAGGTTCTTCCAAAACCAGCTGCCTTCAAATTTGAAGGAGACAAGGCTGAGTTGATTGAAAAAATCCGTCAAGCTCTTTACTTCTCAAAAATTATTTCATACGCACAAGGTTTTGCTCAATTGCGTGTAGCTTCTAAAGAAAACAACTGGAACTTGCCATTTGCAGACATCGCATCTATCTGGCGTGATGGCTGTATCATCCGTTCTCGTTTCTTGCAAAAGATTACAGATGCTTACAATCGTGATGCAGACCTTGCGAACCTTCTTTTGGATGAGTACTTCTTGGATGTTACTGCTAAGTACCAACAAGCAGTGCGTGATATCGTAGCTCTTGCAGTTCAAGCTGGTGTACCAGTACCAACATTCTCAGCAGCTATTACTTATTTTGATAGCTACCGTTCAGCTGACCTTCCAGCTAACTTGATCCAAGCGCAACGTGACTACTTTGGTGCCCACACTTACCAACGTAAAGACAAAGAAGGAACATTCCACTACTCTTGGTATGACGAAAAATAAGTAGGTCTGCCATGGGGAAACGGATTTTATTACTTGAGAAAGAACGAAATCTAGCTCACTTTTTAAGTTTGGAACTCCAAAAAGAGCAATACCGAGTTGATCAGGTTGAGGAGGGGCAAAAAGCCCTCTCCATGGCCCTTCAGACAGACTATGACTTGATTTTATTGAATGCTCAACTGGGGGATATGACAGCCCAGGATTTTGCAGATAAGCTGAGTCGGACTAAGCCAGCTTCAGTCATCATGGTCTTGGACCATCGAGAAGAATTGCAAGATCAGCTTGAGGCAATCCAACGCTTTGCCGTTTCTTACATCTATAAGCCAGTTATTATTGAGAATCTGGTAGCTCGTATTTCAGCGATTTTCCGAGGTCGGGACTTTATCGACCAACACTGTAGTCAGATGAAGGTTCCAACGTCTTACCGAAATCTGCGTATGGATGTAGAACATCATACTGTTTATCGTGGCGAAGAGATGATTGCTCTGACGCGTCGTGAGTATGATCTTTTGGCTACTCTTATGGGAAGCAAGAAAGTCCTGACTCGTGAGCAGTTGTTGGAAAGTGTCTGGAAGTATGAAAGTGCGACCGAAACTAATATCGTGGATGTCTATATCCGTTATCTACGTAGCAAGCTTGATGTAAAAGGTCAAAAAAGCTACATTAAAACAGTTCGTGGTGTTGGTTACACCATGCAAGAATAGAAAAGCAGTTGCAGTTTTGTAACTGCTTTTTTGAGGGGTTTTCTATATATTGACATGCAGTTTGGTCTTTGCTATAATCAGTTATGGAGGATACGTCTAATGAAAATAATAAAAAAATTGCTGCAAATCGTATTAGCAGTCTTTTTCTTCGGTTTGCTAGCAACAAGTGCAGTATTGGCGGATGATTCTGATTCAGAAGGCTGGCAATTTGTCCAAGAAAATGGTAGAACCTACTACAAGAAGGGTGACATCAAAGAAACGGACTGGCGAGTGATTGATGGCAAGACCTATTATTTTGATTATAATGGCGAAATGGTTGTTGGTTGGCAGTACATTCCAATGCCAGTTAAAGGATATACAATTGGTCCTTACCCTAATGGTATAAGATTAGAAGGTTCCCCAATGCCAGAATGGTATTACTTTGACAAAAATGGAGTGCTACAAGAGTTTGTTGGTTGGAAAGCATTAGAGGTTAAAACTAAAGACAGTGTTGGAAGAAAGTATGGGGAAAAACGTACAAATCCGGAAGATAAAGAAGAGAAGAGTTTTTACACGAACTATTACTTTAATCAAAATCATTCTTTAGAGACAGGTTGGCTTTATGACCAGTCTAATTGGTATTATCTAGCTAAGACGGAAATTAATGGAGAAAACTATATTGGTGGTGAAAGACGTGCAGGTTGGATAAATGATGGTTCAGCTTGGTACTATCTAGATCCAGAAACTGGTATCATGCAAACTGGTTGGAAGCAAATTGGCAATAAGTGGTACTACCTCCGTTCATCAGGTGCTATGACAACTGGCTGGTATCAGGAAGGCTCAACTTGGTATTATTTAGACCAGTTAAATGGTGATATGAAAACGGGCTGGCAATACCTTGGTAACAAGTGGTACTATCTCCGTTCATCAGGAGCAATGGCCACTGGCTGGTATAAGGATGGTTCAACTTGGTACTACCTAAATGCAAGTAATGGAGATATGAAGACAGGCTGGTTCCAGGTCGGTAGTAAATGGTACCACGCTTATAGCTCAGGTGCTTTGGCAGTGAATACGACCGTAGATGGTTATTCTGTCAACTATAATGGCGAATGGGTTCAATAATGAAAGAGGCGATTGTGAAGGAAACAATCGCTTTTTTTGTGAAAATATAATAAAATAGATAGGAAAGAATAAATACTTGTATGAAAAAATGGGACGGCTTTTTCGTCTAGCAAAAGGAAAAAATGACAAAAAAAGTTGGTGTCGGTCAGGCACATAGTAAGATTATTTTAATAGGGGAGCATGCGGTCGTTTACGGTTATCCTGCTATTTCCTTGCCCCTTTTGGAGGTAGAGGTGACTTGTAAGGTAGTTCCTGCAGCGAGTCCTTGGCGTCTCTATGAGGAGGATACCTTGTCCATGGCAGTTTATGCTTCTCTGGAGTATTTGAATATCAAAGAAGCCTGCATTCGCTGTGAGATTGATTCGGCTATCCCTGAGAAACGGGGTATGGGTTCGTCAGCTGCTATCAGTATAGCGGCCATTCGTGCGGTATTTGACTATTATCAGGCAGAACTGCCTCATGATGTACTAGAAATCTTGGTCAATCGAGCTGAGATGATTGCCCATATGAATCCAAGTGGTTTGGATGCTAAGACCTGTCTCAGTGACCAGCCTATTCGCTTTATTAAGAATGTAGGATTTACAGAGCTTGATATGGATTTATCTGCCTATTTGGTGATTGCCGATACGGGTGTTTATGGCCATACTCGTGAAGCTATCCAAGTGGTTCAAAACAAGGGGAAGGATGCCCTGCCGTTTTTACATGCCTTGGGGGAATTGACCCAGCAGGCAGAAGAAGCGATTTCACAAAAAGATGCTGAAGGATTGGGACAAATCCTCAGTCAAGCGCATTTACATTTAAAAGAAATTGGGGTCAGTAGCCCTGAGGCAGACCATCTGGTTGAAACAGCTCTTAACCATGGTGCTCTGGGTGCTAAGATGAGCGGTGGTGGGCTTGGAGGCTGTATCATAGCCTTGGCAGACAATTTGACACAAGCACAAGAACTAGCAGAAAGATTAGAAGAGAAAGGAGCTGTTCAGACATGGATAGAGAGCATGTAACAGTACGTTCCTACGCAAATATTGCTATTATCAAATATTGGGGAAAGAAAAAAGAAAAAGAGATGGTACCTGCTACTAGCAGTATTTCTCTGACTTTGGAAAATATGTACACAGAGACGACCTTATCGTCTTTACCGACGGATGCGACTTCTGATGCCTTTTATATCAATGGTCAGCTACAAAATGAGGCGGAGCATGCTAAGATGAGTAAGATTATTGACCGTTACCGTCCAGAGGGTGAGGGCTTTGTCCGTATCGATACTCAAAACAATATGCCTACCGCAGCGGGCTTGTCCTCAAGTTCTAGTGGTTTGTCCGCCCTGGTCAAGGCTTGCAATGCTTATTTCAAACTTGGTTTGACTCGGAGCCAGTTGGCACAGGAGGCTAAGTTTGCCTCAGGATCTTCCTCTCGGAGTTTTTATGGACCGCTAGGTGCCTGGGATAAGGATAGTGGGGAAATTTACCCTGTAGAGACAGACTTGAAACTAGCTATGATTATGTTGGTGCTAGAGGATAAGAAAAAACCAATCTCTAGCCGTGACGGGATGAAACTTTGTGTGGAAACCTCGACGACCTTTGATGACTGGGTGCGTCAGTCTGAGAAGGATTATCAGGATATGCTGGTTTACCTCAAAGAAAATGATTTTGCCAAGGTTGGGGAATTAACGGAGGAAAATGCCCTGGCTATGCACGCTACGACCAAAACAGCATCACCAGCCTTTTCTTATCTGACGGATGCCTCTTATGAAGCCATGGACTTTGTTCACCAGCTTCGTGAGCAAGGGGAAGCCTGCTACTTTACCATGGATGCTGGTCCCAATGTCAAGGTCCTATGTCAAGAGAAAGACTTGGAGCATTTATCAGAAATCTTCGGTCAGCGTTATCGTTTGATTGTGTCAAAAACAAAGGATTTGAGCCAAGATGATTGCTGTTAAAACTTGCGGGAAACTCTATTGGGCAGGCGAATATGCTATTCTAGAACCAGGGCAGTTGGCCTTGATAAAGGCCATTCCCATCTATATGAAGGGCGAGATTGCTTTTTCAGATAGTTATCGTATCTATTCGGATATGTTTGATTTCGCAGTGGACTTGACATCAAATCCTGACTACAGCTTGATTCAAGAAACGATTGCTTTAGTGGAAGATTTCCTCGTTTATCATGGGCAAACCTTGCGACCTTTTTCTCTAGAAATTCGTGGAAAAATGGAACGAGAAGGGAAAAAGTTTGGTTTAGGCTCTAGTGGCAGCGTCGTTGTCTTGGTTGTCAAGGCTCTGCTAGCTCTGTATAAGCTTTCGGTTGATCAGGAGCTCTTGTTCAAGCTGGCTAGCGCTGTCTTGCTCAAGCGCGGAGACAATGGTTCTATGGGGGACCTTGCCTGTATTGTGGCAGAGGATTTGGTTCTCTACCAGTCATTTGATCGCCAGCAGGTAGCAACTTGGTTGAAAGAAGAAAATTTGGCGACTGTTTTAGAGCGTGATTGGGGCTTTTCAATTTCGCAAGTGGAACCAACTTTAGAATGTGATTTCCTAGTGGGATGGACCAAGGAAGTGGCTGTATCGAGTCACATGGTCCATCAAATCAAGCACAATATCAATCAGAATTTTTTAAGCTCCTCAAAAGAAACGGTGGTTGCTTTAGTAGAAGCCTTGGAGCAGGGGAAAGCAGAAAAAATTATCGAGCAAGTAGAAGTAGCCAGCCAGCTTTTAGAAGGCTTGAGCACAGATATTTACACGCCTTCGCTTAGACAGTTGAAAGAAGCTAGTCAAGATTTGCAAGCTGTTGCTAAGAGTAGTGGCGCTGGTGGTGGTGATTGTGGTATTGCCTTGAGTTTTGATGAGCAATCAACTGAAACCCTAAAAAACCGTTGGGCCGATCTGGGGATTGAGCTCTTATACCAAGAAAGGATAGGACATGACGACAAATCGTAAGGATGAGCACATCCGCTATGCCCTTGAGCAGAAAAGTTCCTATAATAGCTTTGATGAGGTGGAGTTGATTCATTCTTCCTTGCCTCTTTACGATCTGGATGAAATCAATCTGTCGACAGAATTTGCTGGTCGAAAGTGGGACTTTCCTTTTTATATCAATGCTATGACGGGTGGAAGCGAAAAAGGTAAAGAAATCAATCAAAAACTGGCTCAGGTGGCAGAAGACTGTGAGATTTTGTTTGTGACAGGCTCTTATAGTGCGGCTCTCAAAGATCCATCAGATGCCTCTTTTTCTGTCAAGTCTAGTCATCCAAATCTCCTTCTTGGAACCAATATTGGATTGGACAAGTCTGTCGAGTTAGGACTTCAGACTGTAGAAGAGATGAATCCTGTTCTCTTGCAGGTGCATGTCAATGTCATGCAGGAATTACTCATGCCAGAGGGAGAAAGGAAGTTCAGAAGCTGGCAATCGAATCTAGCAGACTATAGCAAGCAAATCCCTGTTCCGATTGTCCTAAAGGAAGTGGGCTTTGGGATGGATGCCAAGACCATCGAGAGAGCCTATGAATTGGGCGTTCGAACCTTTGACCTGTCGGGTCGTGGTGGCACCAGCTTTGCCTATATCGAAAACCGTCGCAGTGGTCAGCGTGATTATCTCAATCAATGGGGCCAGTCTACCATGCAAGCCCTTCTCAATGCCCAAGACTGGAAAGACAAGGTTGAACTCTTGGTCAGTGGTGGCGTTCGGAATCCGCTGGATATGATTAAGTGCTTGGTCTTTGGTGCTAAGGCTGTAGGATTGTCACGAACCGTTCTGGAATTGGTTGAAACCTATTCAGTTGAAGAAGTGATTGGCATTGTCCAAGGTTGGAAAGAAGATCTACGCTTAATTATGTGTGCTCTTAATTGTGCTACCATAGCAGATTTGCAAAGCGTAGATTACATTCTTTATGGAAAATTAAAAGAAGCAAATGATCAGATGAAAAAGGCGTAACCATCGCCTTTTTTCCATCTTCAGACCGAGGTGACTTTTTTGAATTGTGATAAAATAAAAGGGAGAGGATGAACCTATGAGAAAATTTAAAATCTTTTTATTTATCGAAGCCTGTCTGTTGACGGGAGCTCTGATGTTGATGGTTTCAGAGCATTTTTCGCGTTTTCTGCTGATTCTATTCCTCTTTTTACTTTTGATTCGCTATTACACTGGTAAAGAGGGCAATAACCTCCTTTTGGTGGTGGCAACCATTCTCTTCTTTTTCATCGTCATGCTCAATCCTTTTGTGATTTTAGCTATTTTTGTTGCGGTTATATACA
The DNA here is from genome assembly GCF_047462815.1 of Streptococcus mitis. Classification (GTDB taxonomy): domain Bacteria; phylum Bacillota; class Bacilli; order Lactobacillales; family Streptococcaceae; genus Streptococcus; species Streptococcus mitis_DO. The sequence goes on along the minus strand of NZ_JASHFB010000012.1, from coordinate 42,290 downwards.
GTCTCTTTCTTCTTTACCCGATGATGAATCAGGAAAAAGAGCAAACCAATTTGGTTTTTGAAGAGGTGGTGACGGTTAAGAAGGAGAAAAATCGTTGGTTTGGAAATCTCCATCATTTTTCAAGTTACCAGACTTGCCAATTTGATGATATCAATCTCTTTCGTCTCATGGGGAAGGACACTATTCATCTGGAGAGGGTCATTCTAACCAATCATGACAATGTTATTATCCTTAGAAAGATGGTAGGCACGACCAAAATCATTGTGCCTGTAGATGTAGAAGTCAGTCTCAGTGTTAATTGTCTCTATGGGGATTTGAATTTTTTCAACCAGCCCAAGCGAGCCCTCCGCAATGAACACTATCATCAAGAAACAAGAGACTATCTCAAGAGTAATAAGAGTGTCAAGATTTTCTTGACTACTGTGATTGGGGATGTTGAGGTGGTCAGAGGATGAAAAAACAAGCTTATGTAATCATTACTCTCACTTCCATCCTGTTTGTCTTATTTTTCTCCCACAGTTTGCTGGAAATCCTTGACTTTGACTGGTCTATTTTCTTGCACGATGTCGAAAAAACAGAAAAATTTATTTTTTTGTTGTTGGTATTCAGTATGTCCATGACCTTTCTCTTAGCCCTGTTTTGGCGAGGTGTGGAAGAGCTTTCTCTAAGAAAAATGCAGGCTAATCTCAAGCGTTTGTTGGCAGGGAAAGAAGTGATTCAGCTTGCAGATCCAGATTTGGATGCCAGTTTCAAGTCCTTGTCAGGTAAACTTAATCTTTTGACAGAAGCTCTTCAAAAAGCAGAAAATCAGAGTCTTGCTCAGGAAGAGGAAATCATCGAGAAAGAACGGAAGCGGATTGCTCGGGATTTGCACGATACAGTCAGTCAGGAGTTGTTTGCGGCCCACATGATTTTGTCAGGTGTCAGCCAGCAGTCTTTGAAATTGGATAGAGAAAAGATGCAGACCCAGTTGCAGAGCGTCACAGCCATCCTTGAAACAGCCCAGAAGGACTTGCGGGTCTTGCTCCTGCACTTGCGACCAGTTGAACTGGAGCAAAAGAGTCTGGTTGAGGGAATTCAAATCCTCTTAAAAGAGCTTGAGGACAAGAGTGATCTCAGAGTTAGTCTTAAGCAAAATGTAACGAAATTACCTAAGAAAATTGAGGAGCATATCTTCCGTATCCTGCAAGAGTTGATCAGCAATACCCTCCGCCATGCCCAGGCCTCTTGCTTGGATGTCTATCTCTATCAGACAGATGTTGAATTGCAGCTGAAGGTGGTGGACAATGGGCTTGGTTTCCAGTTGGGGAGCTTAGACGACTTGAGTTATGGACTCCGCAATATCAAGGAGCGGGTTGAAGATATGGCAGGGACGGTTCAGTTATTAACAGCTCCCAAGCAAGGGCTGGCAGTTGATATCCGTATTCCCCTGCTCGATAAGGAATGATAAAGGAGTAAAGATGAAAATTTTACTAGTAGATGACCATGAAATGGTCCGATTGGGCTTGAAAAGCTACTTTGACCTCCAAGACGATGTAGAAGTTGTAGGGGAAGCGTCCAACGGGTTTCAGGGTGTTGACTTAGCCTTGAAATTGCGTCCAGATGTTATTGTCATGGATATCGTCATGCCTGAAATGAATGGAATTGACGCGACTTTGGCCATCCTCAAAGAATGGCCTGAAGCCAAGATTTTGATTGTGACTTCTTACTTGGACAATGAAAAAATCATGCCGGTTTTGAATGCTGGTGCCAAAGGCTATATGCTCAAGACTTCTAGTGCAGACGAACTGCTCCATGCCGTCCGTAAGGTGGCTGCTGGCGAGCTGGCTATTGAACAAGAGGTCAGCAAGAAGGTCGAATACCATCGCAATCACATAGAACTACATGAGGACCTGACTACGCGTGAGCGAGATGTTCTCCAACTCATCGCCAAGGGCTACGAAAATCAGCGCATCGCAGACGAACTTTTTATCTCTCTCAAGACGGTCAAGACGCACGTGTCTAACATTCTTGCCAAACTTGAGGTTAGCGATCGTACACAAGCTGCGGTCTATGCTTTTCAGCACCACTTGGTGGGGCATGAGGAGTTTTAGATGAGTCTAACAGATTTACTTGAGGAGTTAGAAGCAGCAAAAGATCCTAAAAAAGCATGGCCTATGGAGGCCTATATGCGCCATCAATTTTCCTTTCTAGAAGCGAAAAAAACAAAGATTATCGATTGGGATTTTGTAGATACTTGCTGGGAAAAAGAGTCTAGAGAATACCAGTATGTGGCTGCCAATTATTTGAAAGCAATGCATTCTTATCTAAAGGACAGCGATTTGCCTAAACTAGAGCAGTTGGTTGTTACCAAGTCTTGGTGGGATACGGTGGATATCCTAGATCGAGTAGTAGGGAGTTGGGTGTATGAGAAGCAGGAACTGGAAAAAATAATCCTCCAATGGAGCCTGTCAGACAATATCTGGCTGAGACGAGTCGCTATTGACCACCAGTTGTTAAGAAAAGAGAAGACCAATGTTCAGTTAATGGAAAAGATTCTGCTTCATAATTTGAATCAAACAGAATTCTTTATCAATAAAGCCATTGGCTGGGCTCTGAGAGACTACTCCAAAACGAATCCAGCTTGGGTAGCATGCTTCATTGAGAAAAACAAGGAAAGAATGGCTGAACTTAGTATCAAAGAAGCAAGCAAGTACCTCTCCCATCATTGAAAAGCACATTCATTACTTGAAAAAAGTCGCTCATTTATGTTATAATAGACTGTATTTAAAAAATTTTAAGGAGAAATGACAGAATGTCTGTATCATTTGAAAACAAAGAAACAAACCGTGGTGTCTTGACTTTCACTATCTCTCAAGACCAAATCAAACCAGAATTGGATCGTGTCTTCAACTCAGTGAAGAAATCTCTTAATGTTCCAGGTTTCCGTAAAGGTCACCTTCCACGTCCTATCTTCGACAAAAAATTTGGTGAAGAGTCACTTTATCAAGACGTTATGAACGCTCTTTTGCCAAATGCTTATGAAGCAGCTGTAAAAGAAGCTGGTCTTGAAGTGGTTGCTCAACCAAAAATTGACGTAACTTCAATGGAAAAAGGTCAAGACTGGGTTATCACTGCTGAAGTTGTTACAAAACCTGAAGTAAAATTGGGTGACTACAAAAACCTTGAAGTATCAGTTGATGTAGAAAAAGAAGTAACAGACGCTGACGTTGAAGAGCGTATCGAACGTGAACGCAACAACTTGGCTGAATTGGTTATCAAAGAAGCTGCTGCTGAAAACGGTGATACTGTTGTGATTGACTTTGTTGGTTCTATCGACGGTGTTGAATTTGACGGCGGAAAAGGTGAAAACTTCTCACTTGGACTTGGTTCAGGTCAATTCATCCCTGGTTTCGAAGACCAATTGGTAGGTCACTCAGCTGGTGAAACTGTTGACGTTATCGTAACATTCCCAGAAGACTACCAAGCAGAAGACCTTGCAGGTAAAGAAGCTAAATTCGTAACAACTATCCACGAAGTAAAAGCTAAAGAAGTTCCAGCTCTTGACGATGAACTTGCAAAAGACATCGACGAAGAAGTTGAAACACTTGCTGAATTGAAAGAAAAATACCGTAACGAATTGGCTGCTGCTAAAGAAGAAGCTTACAAAGATGCAGTTGAAGGTGCAGCAATTGATAAAGCTGTAGAAAACGCTGAAATCGTAGAACTTCCAGAAGAAATGATTCATGAAGAAGTTCACCGCTCAGTAAACGAATTCCTTGGAAACTTGCAACGTCAAGGTATCAACCCTGACATGTACTTCCAAATCACTGGAACTACTCAAGAAGACCTTCACAATCAATACCAAGCAGAAGCTGAGTCACGTACTAAGACTAACCTTGTTATCGAAGCAGTTGCCAAAGCTGAAGGATTTGACGCTTCAGAAGAAGAAATCCAAAAAGAAGTTGAGCAATTGGCAGCAGACTACAACATGGAAGTTGCTCAAGTACAAAGCTTGCTTTCAGCTGATATGTTGAAACACGATATCACAATCAAAAAAGCTGTTGAATTGATTACAAGCACAGCAACAGTTAAATAATCTTATACTCTTCGAAAATCTCTTCAAACCACGTCAGCGTCGCCTTACCGTACTCAAGTACAGCTTGCGGCTAGCTTCCTAGTTTGCTCTTTGATTTTCATTGAGTATTAATAAACAAAAATCCCACCTGAATTGGTGGGTTTTCTTATGCACTATTTTCCAAAAATCTCTTTGAGGTCTGCGTCTGTAATCCCAATCATGGCGGGGATGCTGTCCCAATTTTCTTCGGTCAGGATGTAGGATTGTTCAGATGCACTTGATGTGGTAGTTTCTGAGACAGTTTGTTGCTTTTCTTCAACATTCTCCAATAAATCACTGAAGCGTTCAATCAGATAGGTTTTTCGGGCAGTTCCGATGTGCTGGGTAGCATAGTCAAAGGCCTGTAATTCGCCTAGTAAGATAAGCTTGCTTTTGGCGCGTGTAATGGCTGTATAGATGAGATTTCGCTCCAGCATACGCCTACTAGCACTGGTGATTGGTAGGATGACAACAGGGAACTCACTTCCCTGAGACTTATGGATACTCATGGCATAGGCCAAACGAATCTTATACCATTCGTTACGTGGGTAAGAGACCTCATTGCCATCAAAATCAATGACAATCTCATCTTGTTTCGACTCGGTGTATTTACCAGGAATCAGGTCTGTGATGGCTCCTAGATCCCCATTAAAGACATTGATTTCAGCATCGTTGACCAAGTGAATGACCTTGTCTCCCTTGCGATAGTGGCACTGGGGAGCTTCAAAACTAAGTTGATCTTTTTGTGGTGGATTGAGCAGGTCTTGCATGAGCTGGTTGATAGCATCAATCCCTGCTGTCCCTCGGTACATGGGAGCCAGAACTTGGATATCACGGGCAGGGATGCCACTTCTGAGGGCAGCGCCTAAGATCTTTTCAATGGTAGCTGGAATATGGCCGCTAGCAATTTCAAAGTAGGAACGGTCTGCTTTTTTCTGGGTGAAATCGGCTGGCAAGATGCCCTGTCGAATTTGACTAGCTAGGGTGACGATGGTTGATTCTTCGCTTTGCCGATAAATTTTTTCCAAGCGAGTCTGAGGAATCAAAGGAATATGAAGCAGGTCAGCTAGAACCTGTCCAGGACTGACAGACGGTAGCTGGTCACTGTCTCCCACGATGAGAATTTTACTGTTAGAAGAGATGTTGGAGAAGAGTTGATTGGCCAGCCAAGTATCCACCATGGAAAATTCATCCACGATGATAAAGTCGGCATCCAGATAATCTTCCAGATGACTGGTATCATCGTCACCTGTCATTCCCAAGTGGCGGTGTATAGTCGCGCTAGGCAAGCCTGTCAATTCATTCATGCGACGAGCTGCTCGTCCAGTTGGAGCAGCAAGAAGAATGGGCAGATTGCTTTTTTTCCTGAGGTCAAGTCCTTCTAAAAGGGCATATACAGCGATGATCCCATTGATAACAGTTGTTTTACCAGTACCAGGTCCACCTGTTAGGATAAAGACCTTGTTTTGGATAGCATCACAGATAGCTTGTTTTTGAATGTGATCATACTCAATCTCCAGTTCTTGCTCGACAGTAGTGATATGTTTTTGAATGGTTTCTAAATCCTGGCTCTTCTGTTTTCCTTTTTCAAGGATACGAACCAAGTGACTGCGGATGCCTTCCTCAGCGAAAAAGAGGCTGTTGTCAAAAATTTTGGTATCAATCTGCTGAACCTTGTCTTCTTCGATCAGGTAGGAGAGTTCTTGGGCCACTTGGCTGGGATCCAGTTCCACGGGGCGGGAAGACTCAAGGAGAGTAAGGGTTTGTTCTAGCAGATCCCGTGCTTCAACATAGGTGTCCCCTGTTTCCATACAGGCCTGAAAAAGACTGTGAACTAGACCGGCGCGGAAGCGTTCAGGAGCCTGACTTTCGATGCCTAGTTCCTCCGCTAATTGGTCAGCAATAGTAAAGCCCAAGCCCTTGATATCCTCAACCAGCTGATAGGGATAATTTTCAACCACATCAAGAGTTTCTTCCTTGTAAAAGTCTTGAATCTGGAAGGCTAGTTTGTTAGGAATGCCGTAGTTGGCTAGTTTTGCCAAAACCATCTCTGTTCCGTAGTTGAGACGAAGAGTGGAGACGAAAGCCTCGCGATTTTTGGCAGAGAGTCCTGAGATGCCTTCTAGCTTTTCTGGGTGTTGCAGAATTTCGTCAATGGTATTGTCGCCATAGGTATCCACGATTTTCTGAGCTGTCTTGAGACCAATTCCCTTGAAATGGCTACTTGAAAAGTACTTGACCAAGCCCTTGCTAGTTGGTTTTGCACGTTCATAACGACTGATTTGCAGTTGCTCCCCATACTTGGAGTGCTGGACAATTTGTCCCCAAAAAGTATAGTCTTCTCCCTCAATCACATCAGCCATGGTGCCGGTGACAATAATTTCAAAATCATCAAAATCTTCTGCGTCCGTATCTTCGATTTCTAGGAGGAGGATGCGATAAAAATTGCTGGGATTTTCAAAAATAATCCGTTCAATGGTTCCTGAAAAATAAACTTCCATAAGATTCCTTTGCATAAATAGGTGAGAGTTAATACTCTTCGAAAATCTCTTCAAACCACGTCAGCTTTCATCTGCAACCTCAAAACACTGTTTTGAGCAACCTGCGGCTAGCTTCCTAGTTTGCTCTTTGATTTTCATTGAGTATAACTTTGTTTCTATCTTAATCAAACTGGATAGTGAATAATCATATTCTCACGATAGAAGAAGAGGCTGAGATTCTTGATTCTCGGCCTCTTAGGTCTCTTAAAATGTTCCGATACGGGTGATTGGCCAGAAGCGGAATTTAGCTTCCCCTGTGATATCTTTTGCTTTAAAAGTACCTACATGGCGGCTGTCGCTCGAAACCAAGCGGTCATCTCCGAGGAGAAGGTATTCTCCTTCTGGGACAGTAAAGCTAAAGTTGGTATTATAGTTGACATCAACTGTGAAGGCTTGCGCTTTTTGAGCGATACTTCTAAAGAAAGTTCCTTTATTTCCTTCAAACCCTTTACCTGAGTAGGTGCTTTGGAGTTTGTCATCCTTGAAACGTTTGATGTAGTCAGCTAGGTAAGGCTCGTCCGTCTCTTTATCATTGATGTAAAGTTTATCGTTTTCGTAACGGATGGTGTCGCCAGGCATTCCAATCACGCGCTTAACGATATCCTTATTGCCATCTTCCTCATGAGCCACCACGATATCAAAACGGTCAATAGGGAGGTGTTTGACAACAAAGAGGATTTCACCATCTGCTAGAGTTGGATCCATGGAATGTCCTTCTACACGAACGTTACTCCAGAAAAAGATACGGCTTAAAGCTAATAATGACAGAATCAGGAGGAACACTCCCCACTCTTTTAGGAAATTTTTAAATGAATTCATAACTTACCTTTCTAAGCGTTTTTTCGCTTTTTCAGTATTTTTAAAGTGCAGTTTGGCGCAGAAGTTGAGACCCTGCATACCATAGGCTTGCAAAATCTGGCTAGCCACCTTGTCAGAAGCCGTTCCAGCTCCACTTGGAAGTTGATAGCCCAGTTCTCGTCCCAGATTTTCAAGATTTTCCAGAAAGAGATCACGCGCAATGATAGAAGAAACTGCGACAGCCAAGTATTTGCCCTCGGCCTTTTCTTCTAAGCTGATAGGATTGCTGAAACGATTGGCCTCTTGTGCCAAGTACTTGTCATAATTTTTAGCACTGGTAAAGGCATCAATCACAATTTTCTCAGGCTGAATGCCTTTTTGAAGAAGGAGATAGATTGCCTGGTTATGGAGGGCAACTTTAACCGAAACAGCATTGTAGCGTTCTCCGATGACCTCGTTGTACTTGCTTGGTGAGAGAAGCAGTGCCTGGTGTTGGATTTTTTCTTTGAGGATAGGGGCAATCTGACGAATCTTTTGGTCGGTCAGAGTTTTAGAATCTCCCACACCGAGTTTTCGCAAGAAGGCATGCTGGTCAGGTGTGACAAAGGAAGCCACGACAGCCAGTCCACCAAAGTAGGAACCATTCCCTACCTCATCCGTCCCGATCAAAGGGAGATTTTGTCCGCTGGTTTGCTCTACAACTTGATAGCCAAAGAAACTGGCGTATTTCTCAGCCCCTTCACCCTGAAGCAAGACCTTTCCAGAAGTATAGATAGAAGCCGTTGCCTGAGGCAGCCTCAAAAAGTAGCGGATATAGGGATTCTTACTGGGAGCCAGACTGGTTTGATAGTGTTTAAGAAAAGCCTGGATCTCCTTTTCGCTTGGTGTGAGTGTTATACTTGCCATAGTTTCTATTGTACCATAAAAGCAGGCAAATTTGTAAAAACTGACAAAATTAGCGAATTTTGGTATAATATCGTGAGGTGAATTTTATGGCAAATCTAAATCGATTCAAATTTACATTCGGGAAAAAATCATTAACCTTGACAAGCGAACATGATAACCTTTTTATGGAGGAAATCGCCAAGGTTGCGACAGAAAAATACCAAGCAATTAAAGAACAAATGCCTAGCGCAGATGATGAAACAATCGCTCTTTTGTTGGCAGTCAACTGTTTGTCAACTCAACTCAGCCGTGAGATTGAATTTGACGATAAGGAGCAAGAGTTAGAAGAACTCCGTCACAAGCTTGTGACTTGTAAGCAAGAACAGAGCAAGATTGAGGATTCCTTATGATTTCACTCCTTCTTCTATTGGTCTTGGCTTGGGGATTCTATATCGGCTATCGGAGAGGCCTGCTCTTACAGGTTTATTATCTGATTTCAGCCATGGCATCGGCTTTTATGGCTGGCCAGTTTTACAAGGGGCTGGGAGAACAATTCCATTTATTGCTCCCTTATGCAAATCCGCAGGAAGGTCAGGGGACTTTCTTTTTCCCATCGGATCAACTCTTTCAGTTGGATAAGGTCTTTTATGCAGGGACCGGCTACTTGCTTGTATTTGGGATTGTCTATAGCATCGGTCGTTTGCTTGGTCTCCTCTTACACTTGATTCCTAGTAAAAAACTGGGTGGTAAGTTGTTCCAAGTTTCAGCAGGGATCTTGTCCATGTTGGTGACCTTATTTGTCTTACAAATGGCCTTGACCATCTTGGCGACCATCCCCATGGCAGCTATACAAAATCCTCTTGAAAAGAGTATCGTCGCAAAACACATCATCCAGAGCATACCAGTAACAACCAGTTGGCTCAAACAAATCTGGGTGACAAATTTAATCGGATAAAAAGGGCAGGAGTTTTCCTAGCCCTTTGTTTACAGATTTGACTCGAATCTATCAGAATGTAAAAAGCTAATACTCTTCGAAAATCTCTTCAAACCACGTCAGCTTCCATTTGCAACCTCAAAACACTGTTTTGAGCAACCTGAGGCTAGCTTCCTAGTTTGCTTTTTGATTTTCATTGAGTATACCACACCTAGACATTCAAAGACAAGGAAATAAAGATGAACAAGAAAATATTAGAAACATTAGAGTTCAATAAGGTAAAGGCCTTGTTTGAACCCCATTTGTTGACTGAGCAGGGCTTGGAGCAATTGAGGCAGCTGGCTCCGACTGCCAAAGCAGATAAAATCAAACAGGCTTTTGCTGAGATGAAGGAAATGCAGGCTCTTTTCGTCGAGCAACCGCATTTTACTATTCTAGCAACTAAGGAAATCGCAGGAGTCTGCAAGCGATTGGAGATGGGGGCGGATCTCAATATCGAGGAGTTCCTCCTCTTGAAGCGCGTACTTCTTTCCAGCCGAGAACTGCAAAGTTTTTATGCCAATCTGGAAAATGTCAGCTTGGGAGAATTAGCCCTTTGGTTTCAAAAATTACACGATTTTCCGCAATTACAAGGAAATTTACAAGCCTTTAATGATGCAGGTTTCATTGAAAATTTTGCCAGTGAAGAATTGGCACGAATCCGTAGAAAAATCCATGATAGCGAGAGTCAGGTACGCGATGTCTTGCAAGATTTGCTCAAGCAAAAAGCGCAGATGTTGACAGAAGGGATTGTTGCCAGCAGAAATGGTCGTCAGGTTTTACCAGTCAAAAACACCTACCGCAATAAGATTGCAGGTGTCGTTCATGATATTTCTGCTAGTGGAAACACCGTCTATATCGAACCCCGTGAGGTGGTCAAACTGAGCGAAGAAATTGCTAGTTTGCGAGCAGATGAGCGTTATGAAATGCTTCGCATTCTCCAAGAAATCTCTGAGCGTGTTCGCCCTCATGCGGCTGAGATTGCCAATGATGCTTGGATTATTGGCCATCTGGACTTGATTCGTGCCAAGGTCCGCTTTATCCAAGAAAGGCAAGCAGTCGTGCCTCAGCTGTCAGAAAATCAAGAAATTCAACTGCTCCATGTCTGCCATCCTTTGGTCAAAAATGCCGTCGCAAATGATGTCCATTTTGGTCAAGATTTAACAGCGATTGTCATTACAGGTCCCAATACAGGTGGGAAGACCATCATGCTTAAAACTCTGGGCTTGACGCAGGTTATGGCCCAGTCTGGTTTGCCGATTTTGGCAGACGAGGGAAGCCGTGTGGGTATTTTTGAAGAAATCTTTGCTGATATTGGGGATGAGCAATCTATTGAGCAGAGCTTGTCTACCTTCTCTAGCCACATGACTAATATTGTGGACATTCTTGGCAAGGTCAACCAGCATTCGCTCTTGCTCTTGGATGAGTTGGGGGCTGGTACTGATCCCCAAGAGGGAGCCGCTCTTGCCATGGCTATTCTGGAGGATCTTCGCCTGCGTCAAGTCAAGACTATGGCGACGACCCACTATCCAGAACTCAAGGCCTACGGTATTGAGACAGCCTTTGTGCAAAATGCCAGCATGGAGTTTGATACTGCAACTCTTCGCCCGACCTATCGCTTTATGCAGGGCGTTCCTGGCCGAAGCAATGCCTTTGAGATTGCCAAACGTCTGGGCCTATCTGAAGTTATCGTAGGGGATGCCAGCCAGCAGGTTGATCAGGACAATGATGTCAATCGTATCATTGAGCAACTGGAAGAGCAGACGCTAGAAAGTCGCAAACGCTTGGACAATATCCGTGAGGTGGAGCAAGAAAATCTCAAGATGAACCGCGCTCTCAAAAAGCTCTACAATGAGCTCAATCGTGAAAAAGAAACGGAGCTCAATAAAGCGCGTGAACAGGCTGCTGAGATTGTGGACATGGCCCTAAGTGAGAGTGACCAGATTCTTAAAAATCTCCACAGTAAATCTCAACTCAAGCCCCATGAAATCATTGAAGCCAAGGCCAAGCTGAAAAAATTGGCTCCTGAAAAAGTAGACTTGTCCAAAAACAAGGTCCTTCAAAAGGCCAAGAAAAAACGAGCTCCAAAGGTGGGAGATGATATCGTGGTGCTCAGTTATGGCCAGCGTGGTACCTTGACCAGTCAACTCAAGGACGGTCGCTGGGAAGCCCAAGTCGGTTTGATTAAGATGACCTTGGAAGAGAAAGAGTTTGACCTTGTTCAAGCCCAGCAAGAAAAGCAAGTCAAGAAGAAACAAGTCAATGTTGTGAAACGAACTTCTGGTCGTAGTCCACAAGCCAGACTGGACCTTCGAGGCAAACGCTATGAAGAGGCTATGAATGAGCTAGATGCCTTTATCGATCAAGCTTTACTTAATAATATGGCTCAAGTTGATATCATCCATGGTATCGGAACAGGTGTCATCCGTGAAGGAGTGACCAAATACCTACGAAGAAACAAACATGTCAAGAGTTTCGGTTATGCCCCACAAAATGCTGGAGGCAGTGGTGCAACTATTGTGACTTTTAAAGGATAGAAGTATTCCGGGATTTACACAGTAAAAACTGTTGAATTAAGTTTTACTAATAAACACATTGACAAAAGCCAACATTTTTTGTAAAATAAGAATCAATTAAATACCAACACCGAATGAAGTTTAATAGAAGTGGGGAATCGTTTGATTTTCCATGACTGTAAATGGACGGAACTCTGGAGAGACCGTAAAGGCACCGAAGGGGCAAGGCAGGCAACTGCTCAAACTCTCAGGTAAAAGGACAGAGCTAGGATAGACCGCTTTTTAGCATTTATCTAAGCATTCCAGAGTACATGTATCTTGCATGTGCTCTTTCTTTTGGGGTTGAAAAGATAGGAGAAGGAAATGTTAGAATTGCTTAAATCAATTGATGCTTTTGCTTGGGGTCCACCCCTCTTGATTTTATTGGTCGGAACAGGGATTTACCTAACTGCCCGTTTAGGACTTTTGCAGGTTTTGCGTCTCTCTAAGGCCTTTCAGCTTATTTTTATTAAGGATAAGGGGCATGGGGATGTATCCAGTTTTGCGGCCTTGTGTACAGCCCTAGCAGCGACAGTTGGTACGGGAAATATTATCGGGGTGGCGACAGCTATCAAGGTCGGTGGACCAGGAGCTCTCTTTTGGATGTGGATGGCGGCTTTCTTTGGAATGGCAACCAAGTATGCGGAAGGTTTATTAGCTATTAAATACAGGACTAAAGACGATAACGGTGCTGTTGCAGGAGGTCCCATGCACTATATACTTTTGGGTATGGGAGAAAAGTGGAGACCACTTGCTATCTTCTTTGCTATCGCAGGTGTCTTAGTAGCTTTGTTAGGAATCGGAACCTTCACCCAAGTCAACTCGATTACAGAATCTATCCAAAATACAACGACTATTTCGCCAGCTATCACGGCTCTCGTTTTGTCTGTCTTAGTAGCGATTGCCGTTTTTGGCGGACTCAAGTCTATTTCAAAGGTTTCAACTACTGTTGTTCCTTTTATGGCCATCATCTATATTTTGGGAACTCTTACAGTTATTTTCTTTAATATCGGGAAAATTCCTTCTACAATCGCTTTAATCTTGACATCCGCTTTTAGTCCTGTTGCTGCGATAGGTGGATTTGCTGGTGCTAGCATTCGGATGGCTATCCAAAATGGTGTGGCGCGTGGTGTCTTTTCAAACGAATCTGGTCTAGGTTCTGCTCCCATTGCAGCTGCTGCAGCTAAGACAAATGAACCAGTAGAGCAAGGTTTGATTTCCATGACAGGAACCTTTATTGATACCCTCATCATTTGTACTCTAACTGGTTTGACCATCTTGGTAACTGGAGTATGGAATAGTGACTTGAATGGAGTGGCTTTGACTCAGTCAGCCTTCTCAACAGTCTTTTCACACTTTGGGCCTGCCCTCTTGACCATTTTCCTTGTACTCTTTGCCTTTACAACGATTCTAGGTTGGAACTACTATGGAGAACGCTGTTTCGAGTTCCTCTTTGGTGTTCGTTTTATCTGGCTCTACCGTGTGATTTTTGTGCTCATGGTCTTACTAGGAGGATTTATCGAGTTGGATATGGTTTGGATTATCGCAGATATCGTCAACGCTTTGATGGCTCTGCCAAACTTGATTGCCCTTTTAGTCTTGTCGCCAGTCGTTATTGCTGAGACTAAAAAGTATTTTGATAAATAATGAAATCACACAGCTCGTGTGATTTTTTGCTTTCATAAAAAATTTCTATCGATGCAATTTAAAATATATATTATACACGGTATAGAATCTGTGATAGACTAGGTTTCAACAAAATGAAAAGAGGTTTTATGATGACAACATTTACTATCCATACAGTCGAATCAGCGCCAGCAGAAGTGAAAGAGGTTCTTGAAACAGTAGAAAAAGACAACAATGGCTTTATTCCAAATCTAATCGGACTCTTGGCTAATGCACCTACTGCCCTAGAAGCCTACAGAACTGTCGGAGCTATCAACCGTCGCAACAGCTTGACACCTGTTGAGCGTGAAGTGGTGCAAATCACGGCAGCCGTAACTAATGGTTGTGCCTTCTGTGTCGCAGGTCACACAGCCTTTTCCATCAAACAAATCCAGATGAATGATGACCTGCTTCAAGCCCTTCGTAATCGTACTCCGATTGAAAAAGATCCTAAATTGGATACCCTAGCTAAGTTTACCTTGGCAGTCATCAATACCAAGGGTCGTGTAGGAGATGAAGCCTTGTCTGAGTTTTTAGAAGTTGGCTATACCCACCAAAATGCCTTGGATGTGGTTCTTGGTGTCAGCTTAGCAAGCCTCTGTAACTATGCTAACAATCTAGCCAATACCCCAATTAACCCAGAATTGCAACCTTATGCTTAATTTATATCTGATCAAAAAATGAAGTCTGAAATCCACGGACTTCGTTTTTTTAAGTCCTCATTTAAGCGCTTTTATGCTATACTGAAACTAACATGATTATTGGAGGTTAGGATGAAAAAACTCCCCTTAGTATTTTCTGGTTGTTTGTTAGGTTTGGCAGGAGCTGGGAATCTCGTTTTAGATATGTTGCCAGTTCTGTCACATATACTGAGTTTGTCAGGTTTGATTTTGTGGGTTTACTTTTTAATTCTGCATCTGTTTAATTGGAAAGAAACCAAGCAAGAATTGACCAAGCCTCCTCTTTTGTCAGGAATGGCCACTTTTCCTATGGCTGGAATGATTTTATCGACCTATGTCTTTCGCTTGTTTCCTCATTTTCCTTTGGTAGCGCAAGGGATCTGGTGGTTTTCATTTCTCTTGGATTTGGCCTTGATTGCTGGTTTCACAGTTAAATTTGCCTGTCCAGGTAAGAGAGTCAATGCGACTCCAAGCTGGACGGTTCTCTATGTGGGGATAGCAGTGGCTGCCTTGACTTATCCTCTGGTAGGCATTATCGAGATTGCCTATGCGACTTTGAGTTTTGGGTTTCTCTTGACATTTTATCTCTACCCGCTTATTTATAGCGATTTAAAGAAACATCCGCTCCCAGTTGCCTTGCTTGGGCAAGAAGGAATCTACTGTGCTCCTTTCTCTCTGCTCTTGGCTTCCCTGGTTCGAGTTGGAGGAGCCAGCCTACCGACTTGGCTCTTGATTGCCATGATTTTGGCTTCTCAATCCTTCTTTTTCTTTGTTTTAACTCGCCTGCCCAATATTTTAAAACAAGGCTTTCAACCAGCCTTCTCAGCCCTCACCTTCCCAACCATTATCACGGCTACCTCGCTCAAGATGGCTCAGGGAATCTTGAAACTTCCATTTCTGGATTATCTGGTATTGGCTGAAACTGTTATATGCCTAACTATTTTATTCTTTGTATTAGGCGCTTATCTGATTTGGTTACGAAAAAAGGTCTAGCTAAAAATAGCTAAACCTTATTTTTTATGGTTTGATAACTTCAGCTCCACCCATGTATGGACGAAGAGCTTCTGGGATGGTCACAGAACCATCCTCATTTTGGTAGTTTTCAAGAATAGCAGCTACTGTACGTCCAACTGCAAGTCCAGAACCGTTCAAGGTATGAAGGAGTTTCACCTTGCCATCTGCTTCATCACGGTAACGGATTTGGGCACGACGGGCTTGGAAATCTTCTGTGTTTGAACAGCTTGAGATTTCACGGTAATTGTTTTGCGCTGGAATCCAAACTTCCAAGTCGTAAGTTTTCGCAGCTGAGAAGCCCATATCTCCAGTAGAGAGGGCAACGACACGGTATGGAAGGTTGAGTTTTTGAAGGATGTTTTCAGCGTTGGCTGTCATTTTTTCCAATTCTTCGTAAGATTCTTCTGGTTTGGCAAATTTAACCATTTCAACCTTGTGGAATTGGTGCAGACGAATCAAGCCACGAGTATCACGACCAGCAGAACCAGCCTCAGAACGGAATGATGGGCTCATAGCAGTGAAGTAGATTGGTAGGTCCTTTCCGTCAAGGATTTCATCACGGTAGTAGTTTGTTAGAGGCACTTCAGCTGTAGGAATAAGGACATAATTGCTGTCACTGAGTTCAAAAGTGTCTTCCTTGAATTTTGGATATTGACCAGTACCAAACATAGAATCATGGTTAACCATGTAAGGTGTGATGACTTCCGTATAGCCTTCTTTTCCATGCTCATCCAACATAAAGTTGTAGATAGCACGTTCCAAACGAGCACCGAGGCCTTTATAGAAGAGGAAGCGAGCGCCTGTTACCTTACCACCGCGTTCCCAGTCAAGGATACCAAGATATTCACCAAGATCCCAGTGAGCTTTTGGTTCGAAGTCAAACTCGCGTGGAGTGCCCCAACGACGAACTTCCACATTGTCGTCTTCATCAGCTCCAATAGGAACGCTGTCAGCTGGGATATTTGGAAGAGTAGTGGTAAATTCTGTCAATTTAGCATCGATTTCTGCCAATTCAGCATCCAAGGCTTTGACTTCAGCAGATAGATTTTGCATGGCAGCAATCTTATCATCTGCATTTTCTTTGTTGCGTTTGGCTTGAGCAATCTCAGCAGAAACTGTGTTACGTTCTGCTTTGAGAGTTTCGACCTTGACCAAGATGTCACGACGTTTAGCATCGATTTCTTTCATCTCATTCAAGATAGCAGCATCTACACCACGTGTAGCCAATTTTTCTGCGACAGCATCAAAGTCTGTACGAATACGTTTGATATCTAACATAAGAACTCCTTTATGAAAAAAGCACCCCTGACAAAGCGTTGGAGTGGCAGGGCCACGGTTCCATCCAACTTCACAGGTGTGCACTTGATTGTGTATGTAATTGTTACTAACGGTAGAATTTCACCTATCCCTCCTATCTGCTCGCAGCACCCGCAGACTTTCTGAAAGAAGAAGATAACCTACTTATCCGTTGCTATGATTATACTAAAGTTTCTACTTTTTTGCAAATAGATTCTTAAATTTTTGGCTAATTGTCTGAATCAGGGTCGGAAGTTTGACGACCTTGTCATTGCCCAGTTTTTCGCGAGCAATTTTAAGAATGGCACCTGAGTCTTTTGAGGCAAAGAGGAATTTTCCTCTGTCTGTAAAGACTTCGAAGTGGCGACTGATTTTGCGACCAGTAACATTAGCTCCAATTTGGTTGATATGGTTCCAAGGAATCTGGATAAATTGTTCGACGTTGACATCTGGGTAAAATTCCAGAGCTTGATCTCCGACAAGAAATTTCCCAACTTTTCCAGCTATAGAGAGGTAGGAGGTGCCTGTTGTATTGAGAAGCACTGTTTTGTTAAGAGATTGGGCCATGTCTAGTCTTCCTTACTTTCGCCAAAAAAGGCACTGTAAAGGGCTTTAATAGCTGCTTTTTCTTGGTCTTTATTGACAACGAACATGATAGAAACTTCACTAGAACCTTGAGACATCATCTGGATGTTGATCTTGTTTTCAGATAGAGCGCGTGTTGCAGTAGCAGTCACTCCGATATGGCTCTTCATCTTTTCACCAACAATCATAATGATTGAAAGGTCGTGTTCGATTTCTGCATGGTCTACCTCAGCTTTTTGAACCAACTGACGAAGGATTTCTTCTTCCTTGATAGGAGTTAGTTCACGAGAACGGAGGATAATCGAAAGATCGTCGATACCTGTCGGCATGTGTTCCCAACCGATGTTAAGGTCTTCAAGGATTTGAAGAACCTTGCGTCCAAATCCCACCTCACGGTTCATGAGGTATTTAGACATGTTGATGCTGACAAAACCAGAGTCACCAGCAATTCCTACTACTGGGAATTCATCACTACTATGTTTTAGAACGATACGAGTACCTGGGTGGTCAGGGTTATTGGTATTCTTAATAACCAGAGGGATTTTTCCACGGTAGGCAGGTAAAAGGGCTTCGTCATGAAGAACTGAGAATCCTGCATAGGCCAATTCACGCATTTCACGGTAGGTCAACTCAGGGATTGAGTGTGGTTGGTGAATAATTCCTGGGTGGGCTGCAAAGATACCATCAACATCCGTAAAGTTTTCATAAAGGTCAGCTTTGACACCAGCAGCAATGATAGAACCCGTAATGTCTGAACCTCCACGTGAGAAAGTACAGATTTGATTTTCCTTAGTAACACCAAAGAAACCAGGAATGACAAGGACTTCATTGGCATTTGTCAATTCTTCAATCTTGTCATAACTTGATGGAATGATGCGAGCGTTGCCAGGTTCACTTGTGACCACAATACCAGCTTCTCTAGGGTGAACATAGCGTGCATCGAGGCCATTTTGGTTAAAATAGGCTGCAATCAATTTAGCATTGTTATTTTCACCGGCTGCTAGGAAGGTATCATAGAGAAATTCATTTTCTTCGATAGGAAGAGTGGCCAAGGCACGAATGCTTTTAGAGATTTTTTCTAAAACAGCAGGTTTCAGTCCTAGTTCACTAACCATAGCAGCATAGCGGTCGATAATCCAGTTTTGGCTCTTGCTAATATCGTTACCAGCAACATAGTCGCGGTAGTATTTAATCAAGGCATCCGTCACCTTAGTATCTTCAGCATTGCGTTTCCCAGGTGCAGAAACAACTACAAAACGACGCTCTGGATCGCTTTTGACGATGTTTAAAACTTTTTCTAATTGACCAGCAGAGGCAAGTGAGCTACCTCCAAATTTAACAACTTTCATAAGAACTCCTAAAGTAAGTATTTTATACGATTATAGCAGAAAGAAAGCCTTTTTTCAATGAAGAAAATGAGATGCTTTCTAGGACAAAGTGAGCCTTTCTTATCGGCCGAGACACTTTCAGCTGATTTTTCCTTGCTTTCGAGTTTTAAAAAATATATACTTTGATAATAAAATAATTTTAAATACTTATAAAATAAAAAGGAGTCCTGATGGAACACATTATTTATCAGCTTGAAGAGGATTTGGCAATCCTTACCTTAAACCGTCCTGAGGTCGCTAATGGTTTCCATATCCCCATGTGTGAGGAGATTTTAGAAGCCTTGACTCTGGCAGAAGAGGATCCGGCTGTGCATTTTATCTTGATCAACGCCAATGGGAAAGTCTTCTCCGTTGGGGGAGATTTGGTAGAGATGAAGCGGGCAGTGGATGATGATGATATTCCATCATTAACGAAAATCGCAGAATTGGTCAATACGATTTCTTATAAAATCAAGCAAATTGCTAAACCTGTCTTGATGGAGGTTGATGGAGCTGTTGCAGGTGCCGCAGCCAATATGGCTGTAGCAGCAGATTTCTGTCTTGCAACGGATAAGGCTAAGTTTATCCAAGCCTTTGTTGGCGTTGGTTTGGCTCCGGATGCAGGAGGAATTCATCTTTTGAGTCGCAGTATTGGTGTGACGCGTGCTGCTCAATTAGCTATGACAGGTGAGGCTCTGACCGCAGAAAAAGCTTTAGAATGGGGGCTGGTTTACCGCGTCTGTGAAGCTGATAAACTTGAAAAGACGAGAGAACAGCTTCTTAAAAAATTGAGCCGCGGGGCAGCTAATTCCTATGCAGCCATCAAGAAGTTGGTCTGGGAGAGCCAATTCAAAGATTGGCAGGATTATGCTGCTTTAGAATTGAATCTACAGGAATCCTTAGCACAGACAGAAGATTTCAAAGAGGGAGTTCGGGCTTATTCGGAGAGAAGAAGACCGAAATTTACTGGAAAATAAAAAAATACTTGCACCATTCTTTGAACTTTGATATAATTCTTTTGTCAAATGTTTTGATTCTAAAAGTTTTTTTGAAAAGGAGGGAAGGAAAGATTGGACTACCAACGAATTAATGAATATTTAACGTCTATATTTAACAATGTCCTCGTTATTGAGGAAGTTAGCTTGAGGGGTAGTCGTTTCAAGGATATCTCCATCAAAGAAATGCATACGATTGATGTGATTGGAAAAGTTCCAGATGTGACACCAAGTCAAGTGTCAAAAGAGTTGATGGTGACTCTTGGGACAGTTACGACTAGTTTGAATAATCTCGAACGCAAGGGTTACATTGAACGCATTCGTTCAGAACATGATCGACGTGTAGTGCATCTGCATTTGACAAAGAAAGGTCGCTTGGTTCATAGACTACATAAACGCTTCCACAAGGCTATGGTTGAAAAAATCATTGATGGTATGAGTAAGCAAGAGATGGAGGTTATGAGCAAAGGTTTGACCAATCTTTATCAATTTTTGGAGGATTTGAGATAATGGCTTTTGCAAAAATAAGCCAGGTTGCTCATTATGTGCCAGAGCAAGTGGTTACAAATCATGATTTGGCTCAGATTATGGATACCAATGATGAGTGGATTTCAAGTCGGACGGGAATACGACAAAGGCATATTTCAAGAACAGAATCTACTAGTGATTTGGCTACAGAAGTTGCCAAGAAACTGATGGCAAAAGCTGGAATCACAGGAGAGGAGTTGGATTTTATCATCCTAGCTACCATTACTCCAGATTCGATGATGCCCTCTACAGCTGCTCGTGTTCAAGCTAATATTGGTGCTAATAAGGCCTTTGCTTTTGACCTAACAGCGGCTTGCAGTGGATTTGTATTTGCTCTTTCAACTGCTGAAAAGTTTATCGCTTCTGGTCGCTTTCAAAAAGGCTTGGTGATTGGTAGTGAGACCCTCTCTAAAGCAGTCGATTGGTCAGACCGATCAACAGCTGTTTTGTTTGGAGATGGTGCTGGTGGAGTCTTGCTAGAAGCTAGCGAGAAAGAGCATTTTTTGGCTGAGAGTCTCAATAGTGATGGGAGTCGTAGCGAGTGTCTAACTTATGGACATTCAGGCTTGCATTCTCCGTTTTCAGATCAAGAAAATGCAGATTCATTTTTGAAGATGGATGGGCGCGCGGTCTTTGATTTTGCTATTCGGGACGTAGCCAAGTCTATCAAGCAGACTATTGATGAATCTCCTATAGAGGCGACAAACTTGGATTATCTGCTACTTCATCAGGCTAATGACCGTATTTTGGATAAGATGGCTAAAAAAATTGGTGTCGACCGAGCCAAACTTCCGGCCAATATGATGGAATATGGGAACACCAGTGCAGCCAGTATCCCGATTTTACTTTCAGAGTGTGTAGAACAAGGCCTCATCCGTTTAGATGGTAGCCAGACTGTTCTACTATCAGGCTTCGGTGGAGGCTTGACATGGGGCACGCTCATTCTTACAATTTAGGTAATCATGTGGTGAACACATTGTTATAAAAAAACTATTTATTTTAAAGGAGTCCTATCATGGCAGTATTTGAAAAAGTACAAGAAATTATCGTTGAAGAACTTGGAAAAGACGCATCAGAAGTAACACTTGAATCAACTTTTGATGACTTGGACGCAGATTCATTGGATTTGTTCCAAGTAATCTCCGAAATTGAAGATGCTTTTGATATCCAAATCGAAGCAGAAGATGACTTGAAAACAGTTGGTGACTTGGTTGCCTACGTTGAAGAGCAAACAAAATAAGCAGAATATAAGATAGAAGGAGTAGGGAAACCCGCTCCCTCTTGTTTAGGTAATAGTTTGATTTTCAAATTATGACAGTATCGAACTATTACGTAAGCAAGAAACGATGGAGGCACTATGAAAACGCGTATTACAGAATTATTGAACATTGATTATCCTATTTTTCAAGGAGGAATGGCTTGGGTTGCTGATGGTGATTTGGCAGGGGCTGTTTCCAAGGCTGGAGGACTAGGCATTATCGGTGGGGGAAATGCCCCGAAAGAAGTTGTCAAGGCAAATATTGACAAGATCAAATCGTTAACGGATAAACCCTTTGGTGTCAACATCATGCTCTTGTCTCCTTTTGTGGAAGATATTGTAGATCTCGTTATAGAGGAAGGTGTTAAGGTAGTGACAACAGGGGCAGGAAATCCAGGTAAATACATGGAACGCTTTCACGAAGCTGGTATTACAGTTATTCCTGTTGTACCAAGTGTTGCCCTAGCTAAACGCATGGAAAAAATCGGTGCGGATGCTGTCATTGCAGAAGGAATGGAAGCTGGGGGACATATCGGTAAATTAACAACAATGACCTTGGTGCGTCAAGTGGTGGCAGCTGTATCTATTCCTGTTATTGCTGCAGGAGGGATTGCGGATGGTGAAGGTGCTGCGGCTGGATTTATGCTAGGGGCAGAGGCTGTTCAGGTTGGAACTCGCTTTGTCGTTGCAAAAGAGTCTAATGCCCATCCAAATTATAAGGCGAAAATTTTAAAAGCTAGAGATATTGATACTACGATTTCAGCACAACACTTTGGCCATGCTGTTCGTGCGATTAAAAATCAGTTGACTCGTGATTTTGAAAAAGCTGAGAAAGATGCCTTTAAACAAGAAAATCCTGATTTGGAAATCTTTGAACAAATGGGAGCGGGCGCTCTAGCCAAAGCGGTTGTTCACGGAGATGTGGATGGTGGATCTGTTATGGCAGGTCAAATTGCAGGGCTTGTTTCCAAAGAAGAAACCGTTGAAGAAATCCTAAAAGATTTGTATTACGGAGCAGCTAAGAAAATTCAAGAAGAAGCCTCTCGTTGGGCAGGAGTTGTAAGAAATGACTAAAACGGCCTTTTTATTTGCTGGTCAAGGTGCCCAGTATCTAGGTATGGGACGGGATCTCTACGATCACTACCCTATTGTCAAAGAAACGATTGATCAAGCGAGTCAGGTACTCGGTTATGATTTGCGTTATCTCATTGATAGGGAAGAAGAAAAACTCAATCAGACTCGCTATACGCAACCAGCTATTTTAGCAACTTCAGTTGCTATTTACCGATTATTGCAAGAAAAGGGCTATCAGCCTGATATGGTTGCTGGTTTGTCCCTTGGAGAATACTCTGCCTTGGTGGCTAGCGGCGCCTTGGATTTTGAAGAAGCGGTTGTTTTGGTAGCTAAGCGTGGCGTCTATATGGAAGAAGCGGCTCCTGCTGGCTCTGGCAAGATGGTAGCAGTTCTCAATACGCCAGTAGAGGTTACTGAAGAAGCCTGTCAAAAAGCTTCTGAACTTGGAGTGGTTACCCCAGCCAACTATAATACACCTGCACAAATCGTGATTGGTGGAGAAGTGGTTGCAGTTGATCGAGCTGTTGAACTCTTGCAGGAAGCAGGTGCCAAACGCTTGATTCCTCTCAAGGTTTCAGGACCTTTTCATACCGCTCTCCTTGAGCCTGCTAGTCAGAAACTAGCTGAAACTCTAGCTCAAGTAAGTTTTTCAGATTTCACTTGTCCCCTAGTCGGCAATACAGAAGCTGCAGTTATGCAAAAAGAAGACATTGCTCAACTCTTGATGCGTCAGGTCAAGGAGCCAGTTCGTTTCTACGAAAGTATTGCAGTTATGCAAGAAGCAGGCGTAACCAACTTTATCGAGATTGGACCGGGGAAAGTCTTGTCAGGCTTTGTCAAAAAAATTGATAAAACGGCTAAACTAGCCAATGTCGAAGATCAGGCTAGCTTGGAAGCCCTATTGGGAAACAAGTAATCCCTTCTCCCATAAATACAAGAGGAAACAGGAGAAAAGAATGCAACTAAAAAATAAAAATATCTTTATTACAGGTTCGAGTCGTGGTATTGGTCTTGCCATTGCCCATAAGTTTGCTCAAGCAGGAGCCAACATTGTCTTAAACAGCCGTGGGGCAATTTCAGAGGACTTGCTAGCCGAGTTTGCAGACTATGGTGTCAAGGTAGTTCCCATTTCAGGAGACGTGTCGGATTTTGCAGACGCTAAGCGTATGGTTGATCAAGCTATTGCAGAGCTAGGTTCAGTAGACGTTTTGGTCAACAATGCAGGGATTACCCAAGATACCCTGATGCTCAAGATGACAGAAGCGGATTTTGAAAAAGTTCTCAAGGTTAACTTGACCGGTGCCTTTAACATGACACAATCAGTCTTGAAACCGATGATGAAAGCCAGAGAAGGTGCTATCATTAATATGTCTAGTGTTGTTGGTTTGATGGGAAATATCGGTCAAGCTAACTATGCAGCTTCTAAGGCTGGTTTGATTGGTTTTACCAAGTCTGTGGCGCGTGAAGTGGCCAATCGCAATATCAGAGTTAATGCTATTGCACCTGGAATGATTGAGTCCAATATGACAGCAGTTCTATCGGACAAGGTAAAAGATGCTATGCTGGCGCAAATTCCTATGAAAGCATTTGGGCAGGCAGAGCAGGTTGCAGATTTGACAGTATTTTTAGCAGGCCAAGATTATCTAACTGGTCAAGTGGTTGCCATTGATGGCGGCCTCAGTATGTAGCAGAATCTAGAGGTAAAAAAGATGAAACTAAATCGCGTAGTAGTAACAGGTTATGGAGTGACATCTCCAATCGGAAATACACCAGAAGAATTTTGGAATAGTTTGACAACTGGAAAAATCGGAATTGGACCAATTACAAAATTTGATCATAGTGACTTTGATGTGCATAATGCAGCAGAAATCCAAGATTTTCCTTTTGATAAATACTTTGTTAAGAAAGATACCAACCGTTTTGATAACTATTCTTTGTATGCCTTGTACGCAGCTCAAGAAGCTGTCAATCATGCAGGTCTTGATGTAGAGGCTCTTGATAAAGATCGTTTTGGTGTTATCGTGGCCTCTGGTATTGGTGGAATCAAAGAAATTGAAGATCAAGTGCTTCGCCTAAATGACAAAGGACCAAAACGTGTGAAACCATTGACCCTTCCAAAAGCCTTGCCAAATATGGCTTCAGGAAATGTTGCTATGCGTTTTGGAGCAAACGGTGTTTGTAAATCCATCAATACTGCCTGCGCTTCATCAAATGATGCGATTGGGGATGCTTTCCGCTCAATTAAGTTTGGTTTCCAAGATGTTATGTTGGTAGGTGGTTCAGAAGCCTCTATCACACCTTTTGCTATTGCTGGTTTCCAAGCCCTGACAGCTCTCTCAACTACAGAGGACCCAACTCGTGCTTCCATTCCATTTGATAAGGACCGTAATGGGTTTGTCATGGGTGAAGGTTCTGGGATGTTGGTTCTTGAAAGTCTGGAACACGCTGAAAAACGTGGGGCTACTATCCTTGCTGAAGTGGTTGGTTACGGAAATACTTGTGATGCCTACCACATGACTTCACCACATCCAGAAGGTCAGGGAGCTATCAAGGCCATCAAACTAGCCTTGGAAGAAGCTGAGATTTCTCCAGAGCAAGTAGCCTATGTCAATGCTCACGGAACGTCAACTCCTGCTAATGAAAAAGGAGAAAGTGGTGCGATCGTAGCTGTTCTTGGTAAGGAAGTACCTGTATCATCAACCAAGTCTTTCACAGGACATTTGCTGGGAGCTGCAGGTGCGGTAGAAGCTATCGTCACAATTGAAGCCATGCGTCATAACTTTGTACCAATGACAGCTGGAACAAGTGAAGTATCAGATTATATCGAAGCCAATGTCGTTTATGGACAAGGCTTGGAGCAAGAAATTCCATACGCCATTTCAAATACTTTTGGTTTTGGTGGGCACAATGCAGTTCTTGCTTTCAAACGTTGGGAGAATAAATAAGTATGAATTTAAACGATATTAAAGACTTGATGGCCCAATTTGACCAGTCAAGTTTGAGAGAATTTTCTTATAAGAATGGGACGGATGAGTTGCAGTTTAGCAAGAATGAAGCGAGACTGGTGTCTGAAGTCGCTCCAGCGCCCGTTCTAGCAACACCAAGTCCAGTAGCTCCTACATCTGCTCCAGCAGAGACTGTAGTGGAAGAAACTTCGGCGCCAGCTGAAGCAAGTGTGGCTGCTGAGGGAGATGTTGTAGAGAGTCCACTTGTTGGGGTGGCTTACTTGGCTGCTGGTCCTGACAAACCTGCCTTCGTCACAGTTGGTGATACTGTTAAAAAGGGTCAAACACTGGTCATTATCGAAGCCATGAAAGTCATGAATGAAATTCCAGCACCTAAGGATGGTGTGGTAACGGAAATTCTCGTTTCTAACGAAGAAATGGTTGAGTTTGGTAAAGGATTGGTACGTATCAAATGATCGATATTCAAGGAATCAAAGAAGCTCTACCCCACCGTTATCCCATGCTCCTAGTAGATCGTGTCTTGGAAGTGAGCGAGGATACCATTGTTGCCATCAAAAATGTAACCATCAATGAGCCCTTCTTCAACGGTCATTTTCCTCAATACCCTGTCATGCCAGGTGTTCTGATTATGGAAGCCTTGGCGCAAACAGCTGGTGTCTTGGAGTTATCAAAACCTGAAAATAAAGGGAAACTGGTCTTTTACGCTGGTATGGACAAGGTTAAATTTAAGAAGCAAGTTGTACCAGGCGACCAATTGGTTATGACAGCGACTTTTGTAAAACGCCGTGGTACCATTGCCGTGGTTGAAGCAAAGGCTGAAGTGGATGGCAAGCTTGCAGCCAGTGGTACTCTTACCTTTGCAATAGGGAACTAAGGAGGTTCTCCATGTTTCGAAAAATTTTAATTGCCAATCGTGGTGAAATTGCGGTTCGTATTATCCGTGCGGCGCGTGAATTGGGGATTGCGACGGTGGCGGTTTATTCAACTGCTGATAAGGAAGCCCTTCATACGCTTTTGGCAGATGAAGCTGTTTGTATCGGACCTGGCAAGGCAACAGAGTCTTATCTCAATATCAATGCGGTTCTATCAGCTGCAGTCTTGACTGAGGCAGAAGCTATTCACCCCGGTTTCGGATTTCTCAGTGAAAATTCCAAATTTGCAACCATGTGTGAAGAGGTGGGGATTAAGTTTATCGGTCCATCTGGTCATGTCATGGATATGATGGGAGACAAAATCAATGCGCGTGCTCAGATGATTAAGGCTGGTGTGCCTGTTATTCCAGGTTCAGATGGAGAAGTGCATAACTCTGAGGAGGCCTTGATTGTTGCTGAAAAAATTGGCTACCCTGTTATGCTCAAGGCTTCAGCAGGTGGAGGTGGTAAAGGGATTCGTAAGGTTGAAAAACCAGAAGACCTCGTTTCAGCCTTTGAAACTGCCTCTAGTGAAGCCAAGGCCAATTATGGCAATGGTGCCATGTACATAGAACGGGTTATTTATCCAGCTCGTCACATTGAGGTTCAAATCCTAGGAGACGAGCATGGGAATGTGATTCACTTGGGGGAACGAGATTGTTCTCTTCAACGGAATAATCAAAAGGTTTTGGAAGAAAGTCCTTCGATTGCAATCGGAAAAACGCTGCGTCATGAAATCGGTGCTGCTGCTGTTCGAGCTGCAGAGTCTGTTGGCTATGAGAATGCAGGGACTATTGAGTTTCTTCTTGATGAAGCAAGTGGCAAATTCTATTTCATGGAAATGAATACTCGTGTTCAGGTAGAGCATCCAGTAACAGAATTTGTTTCAGGTGTGGATATCGTTAAGGAACAGATTCGCATTGCGGCAGGTCAGCCTTTGTCTGTTAAGCAAGAAGATATTGTCCTACGTGGCCATGCCATCGAGTGTCGGATCAATGCAGAAAATCCAGCCTTCAACTTTGCTCCAAGTCCAGGTAAGATCACCAATCTCTATCTGCCAAGTGGTGGAGTTGGCTTGCGCGTGGATTCAGCAGTTTATCCAGGCTATACCATTCCACCTTATTATGACAGTATGATTGCCAAAATCATCGTTCACGGTGAAAATCGTTTTGATGCCTTGATGAAAATGCAACGTGCCCTCTATGAATTAGAGATTGAAGGGGTGCAGACCAATGCAGATTTCCAGCTTGACCTCATTTCAGATCGCAATGTCATTGCTGGGGATTATGATACTTCCTTCTTGATGGAAACCTTCTTACCTAAATATCAAGAAAAAGAATAAAATGACTTCAAGAGTTTAAACCGAAAAGGGGAATCAATGGCTCTATTTAGTAAAAAAGATAAGTATATTCGAATCAATCCCAATCGTTCGGTTAGGGAAAAACCTCAAGCCAAGCCAGAGGTTCCAGATGAATTATTCTCCCAGTGTCCAGGCTGTAAGTATACCATTTATCAGAAGGATCTGGGAAGTGAGCGTATCTGTCCACATTGTAGCTATACCTTTCGTATTTCTGCCCAAGAACGCTTGGCTTTGACGATTGATATGGGAACCTTCAAGGAATTGTTTACAGGGATTGAAAGCAAGGATCCCTTGCATTTCCCTGGTTATCAAAAGAAACTAGCAACTATGCGTGAAAAAACAGGTCTGGATGAAGCCGTTGTGACAGGAACTGCTCTTATTAAAGGTCAGACTGTGGCTCTTGGTATTATGGATTCCAACTTTATCATGGCTTCTATGGGTACAGTTGTAGGTGAGAAAATCACTCGCTTGTTTGAGTATGCGACTGTTGAACAGTTGCCAGTTGTTCTCTTCACAGCCTCTGGTGGAGCCCGTATGCAGGAAGGGATCATGAGTCTCATGCAGATGGCCAAGATTTCTGCAGCGGTTAAACGGCATTCAAATGCTGGTCTCTTTTACCTAACCATTTTGACAGATCCAACGACAGGTGGTGTAACAGCTTCCTTCGCTATGGAAGGCGATATCATTTTAGCTGAACCACAAAGTTTGGTTGGTTTTGCTGGGCGTCGTGTGATTGAAAATACGGTTCGTGAAAGCTTACCTGAGGATTTCCAAAAGGCAGAATTCTTATTGGAACATGGCTTTGTGGATGCTATTGTCAAAAGAAGAGACTTACCAGATACGATTGCTAGCCTAGTTAGATTGCACGGAGGGAGTCCAAGATGAATATTGCAAAAATAGTCAGAGAAGCGCGTGAGCAGAGTCGCTTGACAACCTTGGACTTTGCGACAGGCATTTTTGATGACTTTATCCAATTACACGGTGACCGTTCTTTTCGTGACGATGGTGCAGTTGTTGGTGGTATCGGATGGCTTGGAGACCAAGCTGTAACAGTGGTTGGTATCCAAAAAGGCAAGAGTTTACAAGATAACCTCAAGCGGAATTTTGGTCAACCACATCCAGAAGGCTACCGCAAGGCCCTACGTTTGATGAAACAGGCTGAAAAGTTTGGTCGTCCAGTTGTGACCTTTATCAATACTGCAGGTGCCTATCCTGGTGTCGGCGCGGAAGAACGTGGACAGGGAGAAGCTATCGCTCGCAATCTCATGGAAATGAGTGACCTGAAAGTTCCGATTATCGCCATCATTATAGGTGAAGGTGGTTCAGGTGGGGCTCTGGCTCTAGCAGTCGCAGACCGTGTTTGGATGCTGGAAAATTCTATCTATGCCATTCTCAGCCCAGAAGGCTTTGCTTCCATTCTATGGAAGGACGGAACTCGTGCCATGGAAGCAGCAGAGTTGATGAAAATCACTTCACATGAATTGCTAGAAATGAACGTGGTGGACAAGGTGATTTCTGAAGCAGGACTTTCTAGTAAAGAACTGATTAAGAGTGTTAAAAAAGAACTCCAAACTGAACTAGCTTTACTTTCACAAAAACTGCTAGAAGAGTTGTTGGAAGAACGTTACCAACGATTTAGAAAATACTAATACCTCAGAATACATAAAAACTAGAACTGGCAGTCAGTTCTAGTTTTTATGTGCTTCTTAATCTGTGCAGAGAGGAAAGTCAAAAAGTGCTTGGAAGACCAAACACCTTTTTGATTATTCATTTTCTTCAGTTACAAATTGACTAAGCAGTCCGTTGATAAAGCGGGCTGATTTTTGATCTGAAAAATTCTTGG
Organism: Streptococcus mitis; assembly: GCF_047462815.1. GTDB lineage: Bacteria > Bacillota > Bacilli > Lactobacillales > Streptococcaceae > Streptococcus > Streptococcus mitis_DO. The sequence goes on along the minus strand of NZ_JASHFB010000012.1, from coordinate 12,901 downwards.
CAAGTTCAATAGCTTCATTGACTGCTACCAGCTGAGGTGTATCAAATGATGTAATTTCAAAGATACCCAAGCGTAGTAAGTTTTTTTCGACCAAGGTCAAGCGTTCAACTGTCCAGCCTGACTTGAGGTGCTGGTTGATTTGTTTATCCAACTCGTCTTTTTGAGCTTGAACACCAGAAACCAAGTTCAGAAGAAAGGCAGGGATTTGCACATCTGCATCTTCACGGTCATGTGTGTAGGCAAAGTGACAAGCTGTCTCCATATCTGTGCCGAATTCAAGGCTCATAAGAGCTTGAAAAGCACATTTACGAAGTTCGCGTCTAGATTCTAATAATGGACTAGTCATTGAGGAAGTCCTCGTTAAATAGATCTTTCAACTCTGGTTTAGGTGTTTTGTCTGGAACAATTCCTGTAACATGGATATTGACAGCAGCAAGTTCCACATCAGCCATATCATGGACAGCATCTTTGACCGCTTTTTGAATAGCAAGAGCAACTTTTGGTACTTTCACACCGTACTCAAGATAGAGGTAGATGTCAGCAGTTAGTTCTTCGTTGCTTTCTTTTAAGTAGACGCCACGACCAAGAGAGAGTTTTGATAGGGTATCAGATACGGATTTATTTGAAAATGAATGGACACCATCAACTTTAGCAGTTGCGATGGCAATGATTTTTTCAAGTACACGTGGAGCGATAACGATTTCGCCAAATTGTTCTTCAGTTCCCATAGAATGACCTCTTTCTAGAGATTAGGCACGAGAAACGTAAGTTCCTTCTGCAGTGTTGATGATCAATTTTTGTCCAGCTTCGATGAAGTCAGGAACGTTGACAACAAGTCCAGTTTCCATAGTTGCTGGTTTACCAGAACCTGTAACAGTAGCACCCTTGATAGATGGTTGTGTTTCAGCAACTGTCAATTCAACAGTAGTTGGTACAGTTACACCGATTACTTCAGTTCCGTAGAATTGGATTTTTACATCTGAGTTTTCAAGGATGTAAAGCAATTCATTTTCAACGTTTACGACTGGGATTTCGTATTGGTCATAAGTTTCAGTGTTCATGAAGTAGGCAGTTTCATCCATTTTGTACAAGTATTGAGCTGGAACAGTTTCGATAATAGCTTGTTCGAATTTTTCTTCTGGACGGTAGCTTGTATCAAATGTAGAACCAGTACGGACATCACGCAATTTCATACGCATGATCGTGTTTCCTTTACCTGGTTTGTGGTGGCTAGCTTCCAAAACGCGGATTAATTTTCCGTCTGCAGTTTCAAATGTCATACCAGCTTTCAATTTGCTTGCTTCAATCATGTTTTTACCTCTTTAATAAATATTATTACTCTTCATTTTACCATAAAATCTTCTGGAAATAAAGCCAAAATAGTTATTGGGAGATGGTAGGGGAGAAAAAAACCAACCTCAGGGCTGGTTTCTTTTACATATTAATCTTCTTTCAACTTCGCTAATTCTTGTGCAAGGAGTTTAAGGGCTACTTGTGGGTTGGCTTGGCCTTTGGTTGCTTTCATAAGGAATCCTGTGAAGGCCTTGTCTGCGTTACGTTTGCCTGACTTGAAGTCGGCAACTGCGGCTTCATTGTCCGCAAAGACTTGGTGGATAATTGGAATCAAAACAGCTGGATCTGAGATTTGGACCATGCCAGCTTTTTCCACGTATTCACGCGCTCCACCACCGTTCTTAGCTAGGTGGACAAAGACTTTCTTAGCAATCTTAGAAGAGATAGTGCCGTCTTCGATAATGGCAATCATTTCAACCAAGTTTTCTGGTGTCAATTTGATTTGTTCAAGTGTTTTTCCTTCAGCGTTCAAGAACTGAGCGACTTCGCCTTGGAGCCAGTTAGAGACTTGTTTGGCATCGCCACCGAGGGCAACAGCTTTTTCAAAAAAATCAGAAGTGACTTTATTTGCAGTCAACTGGCTAGCATCGTAGTCTGACAAGCCAAGGTCAGATACATAACGTGCACGGCGTTCCTTTGGAAACTCTGGCAATTCAGTACGCATTTCCTCAATCCACTCGTCTGAGATTTCAAAGAGTGGTAGGTCTGGTTCTGGGAAGTAGCGGTAGTCTGCAGCCCCTTCCTTGACACGCATGAGGATGGTTGCTTTATTAGCTTCATCGTAACGGCGTGTTTCTTGGCGAATTTGACCGCCTGAGCGAAGGATTTCAGCCTGGCGTTGGACTTCGTATTCAAGACCTTTGCGAACGTTTGAGAAGGAGTTGAGGTTCTTCAACTCTGTCTTGGTACCGAATTTTTCTTGACCATAAGGACGAAGGGAGATGTTGGCATCCACACGCATGGAACCTTCTTCCATCTTAACGTCAGAAATACCAGCGTACTGGATAACTTCCTTGAGGGCAGTTAGGTAAGCATAGGCTTCTTCAGGCGAACGCATATCAGCTTCAGATACAATCTCGATCAATGGCACCCCTTGGCGATTGAGGTCAACATAAGAGTAGCCGTCTGTACCGTGGGTATTTTTACCAGCGTCTTCCTCTAGGTGAGCACGTTCGATACCGATTTTCTTAGTCGTACCATCTTCTAGCTCAACTTCAATCCATCCGTTATAACCAATTGGCTCATCAAACTGAGAAATTTGGTAAGCTTTTGGATTGTCAGGATAGAAGTAGTTCTTGCGGTCAAAGTGCATCTTTTTGTGGATGTCCATGTTGAGGGCAAGAGCTGCCTTGATACCAGCATCGACAACCCCTTTATTGAGAACGGGTAGAACTCCTGGGAAAGACCAGTCAATCACGTTGGTGTTGGCATTTTGGTCATTTCCAAAGTGGGCAGAAGTAGGTGAGAAGATTTTTGAATTGGTGTTGAGCTCTACGTGGACTTCAAGTCCAATGACTGTTTCAAAGTTCATTAGTTATCACCTCCAAAAATCACGGGTTGTTGTTTGTGGTAGTCTGTTGTTGCTTCAAAAGCAGCAGCAGCTTGGTAAATGGTTTCCTCAGAGTACTTAGGACCAATCAATTGCAGACCAACAGGTAGACCTTGAGAGAATCCAGCAGGAATCGAAATCCCTGGGAGACCAGCTAAGTTGACTGGGATGGTCAAGAGGTCAGCTAAGTACATAGCAACTGGATCGTGGTTGAGAGAATCCAAGTCATAGGCAACACTTGGAGCAGTTGGACCCAAAATCAAATCGTAATTCGCAAAGACTTTTTCGAAATCTTGGATGATGAGGGTACGGACCTGACCAGCTTTCTTGTAGTAGGCATCGTAGTAACCTGATGAAAGGCTGAAAGTACCTAGCATGATACGACGTTTCACTTCTTCACCAAAACCTTGGCTACGGCTATTTACGTAGATTTCATCAAGGTTGCTTGCATCTTCTGCGCGGTAGCCGTAACGGATACCATCAAAACGTTGCAAGTTTGATGAAGCTTCTGATGAAGCGATGATGTAGTAAACGGCAACACCGTATTTTGAGTGAGGAAGGCTAACTTCTTCAACGATAGCACCCAATTTTTCAAAGTGCTTAGCAGCATTCAGAATGGTTTCCTTAACCTCTGGGTCAATCCCTTGGCCAAGATATTCTTTAGGTAAAGCGATTTTCATTCCCTTGATGTCTTGGCCGATTTTTGAAGTAAAGTCGGCGATGCGGACAGGAGCAGAAGTAGAGTCTTTAGCATCTTCGCTGGCAATAGCGTTGAGCAAGAGAGCATTTTCCTTAACAGTTGGTGCGAAAGGTCCGATTTGGTCTAATGAGCTACCAAAGGCAATGAGACCGAAACGTGAAACTGTTCCGTAGGTTGGTTTGAGACCAACGATCCCATTGAAGGCAGCAGGTTGGCGGATGGAACCACCAGTATCAGAACCAAGTGACAAGCGGACTTGCCCTGAGGCTACAGCTGCGGCTGAACCACTTGATGAGCCACCAGGAACTTTGCCTTGATCCCAAGCATTTTTAGTGGCCCCATAGTGAGAAGTCTCACCTGAACCACCCATGGCAAATTCGTCCATGTTGGTCTTTCCGACAACAATCATGCCCTTGGCTTTTGCATTGGCAACAGCTGTTGCATCAAAGATAGGCTCATAGTTGTAGAGCATTTTTGAGGCAGCAGTTGTGAGGATGCCGTCTGTAGAGATGTTATCCTTAACAGCAAGTGGAATTCCTGAAAGGACATTGTCAGCATCGATTCCAGCTTCATCAATGGCTTTAGCTTGCGCAAGAGCCTGGTCTTCAGCGATGGTGACGAAAGCGTTGATAGCTGTCTCGCGAGATTGGATATCATCAAGCGTAGCTTGTGTCAATTCTGTTGCTGAAATTTCCTTAGAAACAAGGAGATTGTGCAAGTCTTCAATGGTTTTATTGTTGAAAGTCATTAGGCATCTCCTCCATCGTCTAGGATAGCTGGTACCTTGATATAGTAGTTGTCTTTTTCAGGTACGTTTTTAAACAAGCGATCACGGTTTGTTCCTTCTTCGGCCACATCAGGGCGGAGTACAGTTTTGCGGTCAGCCATAGTTGTAGTTGGTGCGACACCAGTTGTGTCAACTTCGCCCAGCAATTCAACCATGTCAACAATCTTGGACAAGGTAGTCGCAAAGGCAGCAGTTTCTTCTTCAGAGAATCTTAATTTTGAAAGATTGGCAACGTGTGTTACCTCTTCTTGCGTAATTTTCATCTTGCATCCTTTCGTGAAATGATGATTTTTAGTCTGTTCTATTTTACCATATTTTCCTATAAATAAGGGAGGGGGAAGTGAAAAGAAATAGAAATTGAAAAAAATGCTAAAATTCGATATAATGGAGTGTTGAAAGGAATGGTAAAATCCAATGTAAAAATCATTCTTAGATATCGAAACAAGAAAAATAGAGAATCAAAGAAAGAGAACTTATGAATATTCAAGAAGAAATTAAGAAACGTCGTACTTTTGCCATCATCTCCCACCCTGACGCGGGAAAAACTACTATTACTGAGCAGTTGCTCTACTTTGGGGGTGAGATTCGTGAAGCTGGTACGGTTAAAGGAAAGAAAACAGGGACTTTTGCTAAGTCTGACTGGATGGATATCGAGAAGCAACGTGGGATTTCGGTGACCTCATCTGTTATGCAGTTTGACTACGATGGTAAGCGCGTCAACATCCTCGACACGCCAGGGCATGAGGACTTCTCAGAAGATACCTATCGTACCTTGATGGCGGTGGATGCTGCGGTCATGGTCGTGGACTCTGCCAAGGGTATCGAGGCCCAAACTAAGAAATTATTTGAGGTTGTGAAACACCGAGGTATTCCAGTTTTTACCTTTATGAACAAGCTGGACCGTGACGGACGTGAGCCACTGGACCTCTTGCAAGAATTGGAAGAAGTTTTGGGCATTGCTAGCTACCCAATGAACTGGCCAATCGGGATGGGGAAAGCTTTTGAAGGCTTGTATGACCTCTATAACCAACGCTTGGAGCTCTATAAAGGGGATGAGCGTTTTGCCAGTTTAGAAGATGGGGACAAGCTTTTTGGCAACAATCCTTTCTATGAGCAAGTCAAGGATGATATTGAACTTTTAAATGAAGCTGGAAATGAGTTTTCAGAGGAAGCTATCCTTGCTGGAGAATTGACACCTGTCTTCTTTGGTTCGGCTCTTACTAACTTTGGTGTTCAGACCTTCCTTGAAACCTTCCTCAAGTTTGCTCCAGAACCACATGGGCACAAGAAAATAGATGGCGAAATTGTGGATCCTTATGACAAGGATTTCTCAGGATTTGTCTTTAAAATCCAAGCCAACATGGACCCTCGTCACCGTGACCGTATTGCCTTTGTCCGTATCGTATCAGGCGAATTTGAGCGTGGAATGAGCGTCAATCTACCTCGTACTGGTAAGGGTGCCAAACTATCGAATGTTACCCAGTTTATGGCGGAAAGTCGCGAAAATGTAACCAATGCCGTGGCAGGTGATATCATCGGGGTTTACGATACAGGCACTTATCAGGTTGGGGATACCTTGACGGTTGGGAAAAACAAGTTTGAATTTGAACCGCTACCAACCTTTACTCCTGAGATTTTTATGAAAGTTTCTGCTAAGAATGTCATGAAGCAAAAATCCTTCCACAAGGGGATTGAGCAATTGGTGCAAGAAGGAGCCATTCAGCTCTATAAGAATTACCAAACTGGCGAGTACATGCTAGGCGCTGTTGGTCAACTCCAGTTTGAAGTCTTTAAACACCGTATGGAGGGCGAGTACAATGCAGAAGTAGTCATGAGTCCAATGGGTAAAAAGACTGTTCGTTGGATCAAGCCTGAGGACTTGGATGAACGGATGTCATCAAGTCGCAATATCTTGGCTAAAGACCGTTTCGACCAACCAGTATTCCTCTTTGAAAATGACTTTGCCCTCCGTTGGTTTGCGGATAAGTATCCAGATGTAGAGTTGGAAGAAAAAATGTAACTCAGTGTCGTAATTTAACAACCGGTTTACCTAAACGCTTCGCTAGGCAGAGTCCGCGAATGATATCGCTTCGTAAAACTTTCCGTCGTAACGATTAGAAAGCTGTCTAGCGACCTGCTTTACTAACTTTGTGTAGATGGGTAAGCGCTGTGTAATTTTATCTACACGCCATTAATAAGAAAAGTCCAGGAATGCTATCAATTCTTGGGCTTTTTCCTTGTGGCGAATTGCAAGTTGACTTGCCAAGTTTGATGTCTTGGTCTTGAATCAGTAACTACTATAGTGCTTTATCTAAATTTCTTATTAAGAAAATCCTGCGAATGTTATGGCATTGTGGAATTTTTTGTAAGGGTTAGTGAGTCTAGCTACTTGACTTTCTAATAGTCAATTAAAATCAAAGTAAACCTTTTTTCTTGCCAGCCTGCTCAAAAAATATCCTAGTTAAACTATATATTTTGAAATTTACTATCTCTTAATTTTAATGAAAGTAGCGAAGGGTTCCTTGAATAACATACAATATATATGTCTATGCGAAGAAAAATGATGCTCTTTTTGATTTTAGATAAGCATCACGCATTCGTCGGCAAAAATAATGGATTTCTCTTTTTTATAGCCCAGTCAATGAGGGATTCGGTTTGATAGTATATTAACTGTAGTTGTCAATGGAACCTCCATGAAAAATCAAGCAGAAAATGCTTTTTTTTTTTAGCAAAATACACTACAAAATAAGTTGACTTAATATAACGATTCGTGTATAATAAGAAAAGATTGCATTAAGCTAACTAATGTAGTACTTTTTTGGAGGAAAAAATAAATGTTTTTCAGACGTCAAGAGGGTCAATATCGTGAAACTGATCGTGTGACCCGCTATAAGTTGGTGAAATCCGGTAAGCATTGGCTGCGGGCTTCAACCTCTTTATTTGGTTTGTTCAAGGTTTTCCGTGGTAGTGTTGACACTACTCAAGTTATGACCGAAGTGGTTGAAAACCAAACGAGCAATACGATTACAGGCCTCGATATCATAAGGGGGCTGGCAGCTACAGGAGCTGTATTAGGCGGAGCAGTGGCAACACAAACTACTGTTCATGCCAATGATGCAGTTGCCCTTGAAAAGACATTAGAGTCATCGGATGTTCTAGTTGCCAATGATACAGTTGTTCTCGGGTCGGCATCGCAAAAAAATTCAGAAAATTCGGTAAGTTTATCACACTCAGAAAGCGAGAGTGTATCTACCTCAGCATCTACCTCTACTAGCCAATCAGTGAGTGTTAGTGCCTCTGCAAGTATGTCAGCAAGTACTTCGGTTTCTGTTAGCGCGTCGACAAGTGCTTCAACTTCAGCTAGTGTGTCAGCAAGTACTTCTGTAAGTTCTAGTCAGTTGATGGTTAATTCTGGGGGTAGTTCGGCTGCTACTAGCGCTACTAGTGTTGAAACTTCTGGACAATCAGAATCTGCATCGATTGCGAATCAAGGGTTGTCGAATTCTAATTTTTCCGCCCCTGTATTGGATGCAGCTAAGTCAGAGACATCTTTGACAGCTAGAAATGCAGAATTAACAAGTTTGGTGGGAGTGACTGCTGGTGCCATAGCAACATCGGAAGTTTCAGCTAAACAACAGGATGAAAATCGTAAGAAGCTAGCAAAACTCTCAGCTGAAATGGGTGAGTACCTAGCAAAAGCGGCTGGTCTACCTAATAGTGATGCAGCTATAGCAAAAGTGAATGCTGCGGTGACTGCTATCGAGGCAGCCCTTGCTAATCCTAAGGCAGATTTGACAGAAACTGTAAAACTAGCAACCTCTGCTCGTAATTCCATTGCTAATGCTGTGTTGAGAGTCAATTCAGGTGCGCGTGATGGCCGTAATGGACAAGCGATAGAGAGGGGCGCTTCTCCTAGAGCATCATTCTCTAGTCATGGTACGACAGCCTCAATTGCGTCTACTAATTATAACCCCAATACTCATGAAGTTGTTTGGCGTATTAATATGCACGCTAACAATGCCTTGCATCATGTAGGGCTTATTGCGGATGTAGATTCCAATACGACGATTAATCGTGTGACCTTTAATGGACAACCAATGGATAAACGTGGTGGTTCAAGAAATGAGTATGTCTATGATATACGCCATGATGAACAAAGAAACCTAGAGGCAACGCTTGAGGTTCATGCCACTGTAAATAAGCAGTCGAAAGCTGCTAGCTTGAACGCAAGAGTTGCTACAAGCAGTCAACCGTTTACAAGTGCGGATACTTCTGGAAATTATAGCGGTTCAATAAGTTCAACTGTTCCAACTGGTAGTCGTGGAAGTGACAGAAGTGCTCAACCAAGAGCGGTTTCTGATGCACCAACTATAACAGTTGATGACGAGAATATGACGGTGTTTAATGATGATCGCATTGCAAATGTCATCAGAATATCCAGAGCAAATCCTGGAACTAATATAGCTATGTGGGATAAGATAGGTGCTGACCCTATCCCTGGTGTGGATGTTAATGGCTACAACAAAGGCGTGCGTGGTAATTACCAAAATATAACAGCTGCGCTTGAAGGAACTGTTGGAAACGGAACTGCTTCTGCAACAGTTGGAAAAAAATATTTTTATAAAATTGGTGCAGTTGGTACTAACGGTAAACAGTATAATAAAGATATTGTTGTCACTATCAAAGGTTTCAATGAGCGTAACAATCCTGTCAGTGGAGATGCTGTTGCAGTTAACAACCCTGCATCTTTGAGTAAAACTGAGAAAGAACAAATCCTAGCTAACTTCAAGAGCAAAAATGCTGATATTCTCTCGAGTGCTGACTACGCGAAAGGTTCTGAAGGTCGTAAAGAAATTACGGTATCTGGTACAGGTCTTATCACCCTTACTTATCGTGATAATACTGTTGATACAGTTCAAGCGGATGTGAAAGATGGAGTTGCGCCAACTGCTGCTTACACTGTCAAAGTGAATAATCAAGCACCTAAAACAGACAGTGCTGGGCGTTCTATTTTTTATGCTGGAGATCAAATTCAGATTACTTTTACTGGTGATGACAACTCTGGAAAATTGAAGGAATTGACCTTGAATAAACAAGGTCCAAATGGGACATTGATTCCTCTAGACGATTTCTTTGAAGGTAACTCTACTAAATGGGGGACTGGTGCGGTAGATAATATTACAAGTGTAAGTACTGCTCCAGTTACAAAGACAGTAAATGTTACTGTAAATAAGAACATGCAATGGGCGTCTGGTAATATATTTTCTCGTGTAGTTAAAGCAGTCGATCCTACAGATAATTCTACAACTAGTTCTTGGTTTGGAGTTGCTCAAGGGGCACTCAAGGATCGTTTACCTGTTGTCAAACCATCTAAAGTACTCGTTGGTGATAAGAATGCTTTGATAGAATCAGAAAGAGAAGCTATCAAAAATGCCATTTTTGCTCAAAATAATCAAGATACTCATCGCATCAAATCGATCGATGTTTCAAGTAATGGTACAGCAACAATTACCTATAATGACTTAACAGTTAATACCCTTCAACAAGTAGATACGGTTGAAGAACGTCCAAAAGTGGGAGTGACAGTAAGTCGAGATGGTAAGGTGTTAACTCCAACACAAAATCCTCAACGTGGTGCAGAATACATTGTATATGCAGGTGATGATTTCACAGTTGATTTCACAGCATCTGATAATAGTGGAAAACTAAAAGAGTTTAAGATTGTCGCAAAAGCAGATGCCAACCGATCAGCTTTAACAACTAACTTCTTCCAAGGAGATAGTGGGACAGGTGATGAATATGGTAGAGGTTCAGTCGATTATCTAAATAGTGGTAATATCAATGCTTCTGAGAACACCCCTGCTCATATTACTGTAAACGCACATTTAAAAGATGATTTACAATATAATTCAGGTAATACATGGCAACGAAATGCTGTTGCTACAGACCAAGAAAACAATTCAAGTCTAATCGGAAGACTTGGGAATGTTCGTATTACTCAAGGTCAGCTCAAGGATCGTTTACCTGTTGTCAAACCATCTAAAGTACTTGTTGGTGATAAAAATGCTTTGATAGAATCAGAAAGAGAAGCTATCAAAAATGCCATTTTTGCTCAAAATAATCAAAATACTCATCGCATCAAATCGATCGATGTTTCAAGTAATGGTACAGCAACAATTACCTATAATGACTTAACAGTTAATACCCTTCAACAAGTAGATACGGTTGAAGAACGTCCAAAAGTGGGAGTGACAGTAAGTCGAGATGGTAAGGTGTTAACTCCAACACAAAATCCTCAACGTGGTGCAGAATACATTGTATATGCAGGTGATGATTTCACAGTTGATTTCACAGCATCTGATAATAGTGGAAAACTAAAAGAGTTTAAGATTGTCGCAAAAGCAGATGCCAACCGATCAGCTTTAACAACTAACTTCTTCCAAGGAGATAGTGGGACAGGTGATGAATATGGTAGAGGTTCAGTCGATTATCTAAATAGTGGTAATATCAATGCTTCTGAGAACACCCCTGCTCATATTACTGTAAACGCACATTTAAAAGATGATTTACAATATAATTCAGGTAATACATGGCAACGAAATGCTGTTGCTACAGACCAAGAAAACAATTCAAGTCTAATCGGAAGACTTGGGAATGTTCGTGTTACTCAAGGTCAGCTCAAGGATCGTCTTAAAGTGACAAATCCTGAATTGACAACTGTTGAAAATAAAAACAGCTTGACCGCAGAGGAAAAGACTGCTGTCAAGAATGCCATCTATGCTAAAAATGATAAAGCAGATCACCGTATCAAGGACATTGAAGTCCAGCCAGATGGTACAGCAACGATTGTCTACAATGATGAAACACGTAGTACTCCAATTCCACAGTCGGCTACAGTCAATGAGCGACCAACAATTAAAAACTTAACTCCTAGTAATGCAGAAATCGACCGCGCTAATCCGCATAAGATAGTTGTTTATCGTGAAGAAAGATTTAGTGTGGATGTGAACTTGACTGATGACCATGGTCGATTGGACAAGATTAAGGTAGATGATAGAACTACTGTAAGCGCTGATACTCCAAATTCATTTGAGGTGAGACCTCAAGCGCGAATCAGCGTTCCTGCTAAAGGAACAGATATTAACTTTACCGATAAATCTAAGAAATTGGGACAAGACGGCAATGCCACAGAGGCTAATCCGTATACAATAACTATTTCGGGATATGTAGGTGGAAAACAGGAAATTAATAACAACCCTGATAAGAATAGCTGGACCCGTTATATTACTGGTTATGACCAATCTAATTTAACGAACAATAACGATGCCAACAACCCTACAAATAACGCCTATATCCAGATTGAGTTCCGTAAGCAGTCAGATAAGTACGATCCGAGAGCAACGAATCATACAGTGAAGGTGACTTCAAATGGATCTGTTCCAAATTTGGGATCACCAGAGACTTATATTTCTAATAAATCTGACTGGCCAGCTGAAGGTACAACGCCAGGTGCAAGAACGACTTATAAATGGAAAGATGGTGAAAATTCACCTGTTACAAATGGTAAATTAACACGCACAGTTATAGTAACTTATCCAGATGGTTCGACAGATGAAGTTCCAGTTACTATTACGGTAGATGATTCAGAGTATAGATCGCAGTCTGCCTCAACGAGCACATCTAAGTCAGCATCGACAAGTGCTAGCCAAAGTGTCTCAACGAGCGCATCTAAGTCGGCATCGACAAGCGCTAGCCAAAGTGCCTCAACGAGCGCGTCTAAGTCGGCATCGACAAGTGCAAGTACATCAGCTTCAACAAGCGTAAGTACGTCAGCAAGCACTTCAGCTTCAACGAGCGCAAGCACATCAGCTTCAACAAGTGCAAGTGCATCGGCAAGTACGTCAGCTTCAACAAGTGCAAGTACGTCAGCCTCAACAAGCGTAAGTACATCGGCTAGCACATCAGCCTCAACAAGCGCAAGCACATCAGCAAGTACATCGGCTAGCACGTCAGCAAGTACGTCAGCCTCAACAAGCGCAAGTACGTCAGCAAGTACATCGGCATCAACAAGCGCAAGTACATCGGCATCAACAAGTGCAAGCACATCAGCAAGTACGTCAGCATCAACAAGCGCAAGTACGTCAGCAAGTACATCAGCAAGTACGTCAGCATCAACAAGTGCAAGTACATCGGCTAGCACGTCAGCATCAACAAGTGCAAGTACATCGGCTAGCACATCAGCATCAACAAGCGCAAGCACTTCAGCAAGTACATCCGCTTCAACAAGCGCAAGCACATCAGCATCAACAAGTGCAAGTACATCGGCAAGTACATCAGCTTCAACAAGCGCAAGTACCTCAGCAAGTACATCAGCTTCAACAAGTGCAAGCACATCAGCAAGTACATCAGCATCAACAAGTACATCAGCATCAACAAGTGCAAGCACATCGGCTAGCACATCAGCAAGTACGTCAGCTTCAACGAGCGCAAGTACATCAGCAAGTGCGTCAGC
>NZ_JASHFB010000011.1:0-84289 GCF_047462815.1 Streptococcus mitis | reverse complement strand
TCCTCCTTCAGCGTTCTACTTGCATGTATTAGGCACGCCGCCAGCGTTCGTCCTGAGCCAGGATCAAACTCTCATTAAAAGTTTGAGTTCTCACTCATTTCTGTCACTGACAGATTTATTGTTTTTTCATTGTTCAGTACTACAACCTTAGTTGTAGCGCCCTGCACATTGGTTCGTCTTGTTCAGTTTTCAAAGGTCTTTGTCACTCACTTCTCTCAAGTGACAACTATATTAGTATATCACAGTCGCTTTCGCTTGTCAACACTTTTTTGAAACTTTTTTAAAACTTTTTTCATCAAGTGTTCTAACCGCAACATACCATAGTCCGTACGGGATTCGAACCCGTGTTACCGCCGTGAAAAGGCGGTGTCTTAACCCCTTGACCAACGGACCAGAGTTGTTATTTTCAACTCTTACTATTATACCGACTTTTCAAACTTTGTCAACACCTTTTTTAACTTTTTTACAAATCTTTCAATTCTTTTCAAGTACAGTTTTTCAAATTATAGTAAAAAGAGCCAGAATTATACTGACTCTTCTATTGATTATTAAACTTAGAAGCACGTTCTTCTCCCCACCAATAGGGGATTAGTTCTGCGACTTTCACCGTCTTTCTTGTATCGTAGTCCATCATGAATTCTGCATCTTTATTTTCAGCATTAAGCTCTAAAAGGAATTCTCTACAGGCACCGCAAGGCATACCCGAACTTCCACCATAAGGTGGTTTGTCTCGAAAGGCTAATACTTTTTTTACCTTAGTTTGTCCTGAAAACTGGTACATATTGAAGAGAGCTGCCCGCTCTGCGCAGAGATGGAAAACACCACAGGTTCCCTCCATACAGAAACCTGTAAATATTTGTCCATCTTCTGCTTCTACTGCGGCCACAACATGGTTAGCGTAAACAAAATCAGATACTTCATGTGGATCGTATAGCTTCTGTGCTTCTTCGTACATCTTTTCCCAGATGTCCATTATTATACCCTTCTTATTTAGAGATTTCTTTTAACATATTTTCTATATGCTGGATTGATTTTTCACGTCCAAGCAAGAAAATTGTATCTGGTAATTCTGGTCCATGCATTTCACCTGAAACAGCGATACGAATAGGCATGAAAAGATTTTTCCCTTTAATACCTGTTTCTTTTTGGACTGCTTTAATTTGTGGGAAGATATTCTCTGTTACAAATTTATCATCTGTCATCGCCTCAAGTTTTGCTTTGAAGGCTTCAAGAACTGTTGGGACTGTTTCACCCGCCATGACTTCGCGCTCTGCTTCTGTCAATTCTGGGAAATCTGAGAAGAAGAGATCTGTCAATGGGATAATCTCATCTACTGATTTCATTTGTGGTTTATAGAGCTCAACTAGTTTTTCAGCCTTGTCAGTTAAACGTCCTGCTTCCTCTAAGAATGGTTTTGCCATTTCAAAGATAGTTTCTAGATCTGCATTCTTGATATAATCATTGCTCATCCAGTCTAGTTTTTTCTGGTCAAAGGCTGCTGGAGACTTGCTGAGGCGGTTTTCATCGAAAAGTTTAATCAATTCTTCACGAGAGAAAATCTCATCTTCGCCACCTGGGTTCCAACCAAGCAGAGCAATAAAGTTAAAGACTGCTTCTGGTAAATAGCCTTTTTTACGGTAGTCTTCGATAAACTGAAGGGTGTTGGTGTCACGTTTAGACAATTTTTTCCCAGTCTCAGAGTTGATAATCAAGGTCATGTGACCAAACTCTGGAGCTTCCCAACCAAGTGCTTCATAAACCATGAGCTGTTTTGGTGTATTAGCAATGTGGTCGTCTCCACGAATTACATGAGATATTTGCATATCATGGTCATCGATGACAACGGCAAAGTTGTAAGTTGGGTAACCGTCTTTCTTTTGGATAACCCAGTCACCACCGATATTGCCACCTTCAAATTCGATATCACCTTTGACCATATCATGCCACTTGTAGATACCTGACTCATTGACAGCCAAACGAACAGTTGGGATGATCCCTGCTGCTTCACGTTCTGCGATGTAAGCTACTTTTTCTTCTTCACTCATACCAAGGTATTCATTGATGTAGCGTGGTGTTTCGCCAGTTGCTTCTTGGCGTTCGCGTTCAGCTGCCAACTCTTCTTCTGTAACGTAAGATTTGTAGGCTTTTCCTTCAGCTAGCAATTGGTCGATATATTTTTGATACAAGTCCAAACGTTCAGACTGGCGGTAATTTTCATGTGTTTCTGGGCTTTCATCCCAATCCATACCTAACCAACGAAGGTTTTCAAGCTGTGAACGTTCCCCATCCTCGACATGACGTTTACGGTCAGTATCTTCGATACGGATAATAAAAGTTCCATCGTGATGACGTGCATAAAGGTAGTTGAACAATGCTGTACGGGCATTTCCGATGTGTAGTAGTCCTGTTGGACTTGGTGCGTAACGTACGCGGATATCTTTTGACATAGTTTCTCCTATAAAGTCTCTAGGCGTCTGCCTTTTTGCTCTCTATATTATATCACAAGTCTTGGCTGAGTCCAATTTCTATGAATAAAGAGAGTAAAAAGAGTGGACAAACCACTCTTTTCTTCTATTATAGACGTGCGTTAAGTTCTTTACTCAATTCTTCAAATCCTGGTTTTCCAAGAAGGGCGAACATGTTACGTTTGTAGGCTTCAACACCTGGTTGGTCAAATGGGTTGATAGCATTCAAGTAACCTGAAAGAGCGATAGCCAATTCGAAGAAGTAGATTGTATAACCAAGAGTGAAAGCGTCTTGCTCTGGAAGAGTCACGTACATGTTTGGTACATCACCGTCTGTGTGGGCAAGAAGAACACCGTCAGTTGCTTTTTTGTTTACAAAGTCAACGTCTTTTCCTTGAAGGTAACCAAGTCCATCAAGGTCTTCTTCCAAGCTAGGGATAATTACGTTTTTACGAGGTTTGTCAACACGAACAACTGTTTCAAACATGATACGAGTTCCTTCTTGGATAAATTGACCAAGTGAGTGCAAGTCAGTTGAGAAGTTGGCTGAAGTTGGGTAGATACCTTTTTGGTCTTTTCCTTCTGATTCACCAGCCAATTGTTTCCACCACTCTGAGAAGTATTGAAGTGATGGCTCGTAGTTTACCAAGATCTCAGTTGCATAGCCCTTACGGTAAAGGATGTTACGAACTGCTGCGTATTGGTAAGCTTCGTTTTCAGAGATTTTATCTGAAGTGTAGTCTTTGCGAGCTGCATTCGCACCTTCCATAAGGGCTTTGATGTCAGCTCCTGATGCTGCGATTGGAAGCAAACCAACGGCTGTCAATACTGAGAAGCGTCCACCGATATCATCTGGAACAACAAATGTTTCCCAACCGTTAGCGTCTGCCTCAACCTTAACAGCACCTTTTTGGCGGTCAGTTGTTGCATAGATACGTTTGTTGGCTTCTTCTTGACCGTATTTCTTAACCAAGAGTTCTTTGAAGACACGGAAAGCGATAGCTGGTTCAGTTGTTGTACCTGATTTAGAAATCACGTTTACTGAGAAGTCTTTATCAGCTACGTATTCTACCAAGTCAGCAAGGTAAGTAGATGAGATTGAGTTTCCTGCGTAAAGGATTTGTGGAGCTTTGCGTTCTTCTTTTGTTTGCAAGTTAGCAAAGTGGTGGTTCAAGAAGTCGATTGCTGCTTTGGCACCAAGGTAAGATCCACCGATACCGATTACAACCAAGACATCGCTGTCTGACTTGATTTGCTCAGCAGCTTTCAAGATGCGGTCAAATTCTTCACGGTCGTAGTTTTCAGGAAGGTCCAACCATCCCAAGAAGTCGCTACCCGCACCAGTTCCTTTACGGATCAATTCATCTGCTGCTGTTACTTGTGATTGCATGTATTCCACTTCATGTGGTGCAACAAATTTGTCTAAAACTTTTGAATAATCAAATTTAATATGTGACATGTTATTCCTCCAATATTTCTTCTTTTCTATCATAACGCTTACCTTCGTTTTTTTCAAGTTTTTTTGTCGAATTTCTCCAATTTTTATCAGAATTCAAACGTTTGCGTAAAAATCCCACATTCCAAAAATTTTGAAAAAATAAAAGAAAGAACGACCAGATGTCCCAGTCGTTAGAGTTCATTCAATAAATACTCAAATAATTCTAAATTACCATTCTCTTCATTAACCAGAAACTCTGGATGCCACTGCAAACCGATAATGCGGTGCTCATCGATAGACTCAATCGCTTCGATGGTCTGGTCTCTTGGATCAATAGCAGTTACACGGAAATTAGGTGCCAAATCTTTAATGCTTTGACGATGGACGGAGTTGACCTGACTTTCTTTCCCAAATAGCTTAGCCACCACGCTTCCCTCCACTGTCTCAATAGAGTGAGATGTTCCGAAAGGTAGGCCTTGCCAGTGACCTTCGATTTCTTGATTGAGTGTTCCACCAAAGGCAACATTGACAAGTTGAACACCGCGACAGATTGCCATAATTGGTTTATTCTGACGGAGCGCTTCTTTCAAGAGAGCTAGTTCAAACTCATCACGTACTAGATTGTAATCATCGCTCTCGATGGTCTTTTTCTCTCCATAAAACTGAGGGTGGACATTTTGGCCGCCTGTCAAGATAAGTTTATCTATCATTTCTACATAATCGCGTACAACTGACTCATCACCAAC
This sequence comes from Streptococcus mitis, assembly GCF_047462815.1. Classification (GTDB taxonomy): domain Bacteria; phylum Bacillota; class Bacilli; order Lactobacillales; family Streptococcaceae; genus Streptococcus; species Streptococcus mitis_DO. The sequence continues at coordinate 79,640 of NZ_JASHFB010000011.1, read as the reverse complement.
AGGAATGACTAAAGGGAGACCACCGACTTGACGAATGCTCTCTGCGAATCTACAAGATACAGATGAATGAATGTTTTTGCCTTCTGCGTCTACGGGACATAGATTTGCAGCAACTCCTACAACCGTTCTAGCCATGATGTCTCTCCTTTCGAATATTAATACTCTTCGAAAATCTCTTCAAACCACGTCAGCGTCGCCTTACCGTACTCAAGTACAGCTTGCGACTAGCTTCCTAGTTTGCTCTTTGATTTTCATTGAGTATAACGATAGTCCTATCATATCACTCAAAATGACTTTCGTCTAATATGTTTTTTTTAAGGCTGTGATAAAAATTTTTTATGGACAAGAAAAAGCTGCCCACATAGGAGAGTCCACTGAAAAAATAGGTCTCTTACTTTTAATGAAATGAAAACCGAGGAATCTCTCGTTAATTTGAGCGAGTTCCTCGGTTATTTTGTATTTATTAAGGTCATAATTCGTTTCATATTGACCACGAAGATGGTTGTGGCTGCCTGTAACTCCATGCTGAAAAGACCCGATGCTCTCGCGACATCAAAGCCATGTCTCTGTTTTAGTTCGGCATTCTTTGCTTCGATTTTATAGCTATGTCTGGCCATTTCTTTAAAATAAGGTGTTTCCTGAAATTTCTTCTGGAAAAGATGGTCGTCACTCTTAATGGCTATTGAATAAGTTTTAGACTTTGCCCCCTCCTTATAACATCCTTCCTTGGAAAGGCAACTCTTGCACTTCTCAATGTCAAAGTAATGAGTGACAACTTGATTCTTATTTTGATATTTTTTCCCTGTCCTTGCTTTGCGAACAGCCATGTGTCCTTCTGGACAGACAAATAGCCCTGCATCTTTATTAAATTCAAACGCATCCTCTTCTTTACGGTAACCTTTTGAAACTGAAGGGTTCAGTTTTGACACCAAATGAATCTTTTCTTTGCGAGCTAGTTGAATATTGTCCTTTCCTGAATAAGCCGCATCACCAATAATAGTCTCGATGTCCAGACTATTTTCCTTTGTTTTGGCATATAACTCAGGTAAATATTTCCCATCGCTTTGTTCACCAGAAGTGACCACACAAGCAGTAATAATCCGTTCATCCGTCATAGCGATATGACTTTTATATCCATAGAAAGAGCTGTCGGCTGTCTTATGTCCAAGCCTAGCCTCCTCCTTAACAGAAGCTTCCAAGTGTTCTAAGTCGTCCTCGACAGCCTCTTTTAGGTAATTGAACTTTTGAGACACAGCCGGTAGGGCTAAGAGTTCCTCGTGTTTTTCAACCACAGCCATTAATTCCTCTGTATAGGTCAACTCTGCTTCGAGGTTATCTTCCTGAGGTTTCTTTGGAAATTCTATTTTGATATCTTCTGAATGTTGATAAATTGTTTTACGTAAAGCTTTTGAACGCTCTCTAAGGATTTCTTGGGGTTTCTTATGATTATAATGAGATTTGGTGTGAGTGGCATCCACAATGAGGATTTTACTCTTAATCAAGTTATGTTCGAGTGCAATTTGAACAGACTTCTGAATCAATACATCAAGCAGTTTATCATCTTTAATTCTTAGCTTTCTAAATTTTGTCAGAGAGGATGGCTCGATAACAGAATCCTCAGGAGCTAGACCAAGAAAAAATTTAAAGGCCATATCTGACAAGGAACGTCCTACCACATCTACATCTGATAACTTATAAATATCTTTTAACAAGAGATATTTGAACATCATAATCGGTGAATAGGCTTTACGCCCAAAATCGGGACGATAATTCTTTTCTAGTTCATCATAAATAAAGCTAAAATCACAGAGTTCAGTTAGCTGACGTAAAAAGTGGGTTTTAGGAACCACGATATCATACAAACTAGAATAAGGACTGACATCCATAGTTAACTGATTATCAAGCATTATTTCACCTCATCTCTAGTATAACAAAAAAGCCATCAATTTAATGACTTTTTCAGTAGGCTCACATAGGACAACTTCTTTCTTATTCGAAAACAAATTGATTGTGATAGAGTTCTGAATAGAATCCACCTAGCTTCAAGAGTTCATGGTGGTTACCACGTTCAATGACCTCTCCATCTTTAAGGACAATAATCTGGTCTGCATTAAGGATGGTCTTCAAACGATGGGCAATAACAAAACTGGTTCTGCCTGCTACAACCGCCTCCATGGCGTGCTGAATCTTACTTTCTGTCACCGTATCTACGTTTGAAGTGGCTTCATCGAGAATGAGAACTTCTGGATCTGTCATCAGGGTTCGAGCGATAGAAATCAATTGTTTTTGCCCTGTCGAGAAGATGCTCTGGTCATCATCTATAAGGGTATCGTACTTATCAGGCAAACTTTCGATATAGTCGTGAATGTGGGTTGCCTTGGCTGCTGCCTCAACCATTTCTTGACTGGCATCTGGCACACCAAAGCGGATATTGTCTCGAATCGTTCCGCTAAACAAGACCGAATCTTGTAAGACAATTCCCACCTTACTTCTGAGACTATCTAAATCATAGTCACGAATGTCTTTACCATCAAAATAAATACCACCAGCATCAACATCATAAAAGCGATTGATGAGGTTCATAATAGTGGTTTTTCCTGAACCTGTCGGCCCAACAACCGCTGTCATCTGGCCTTTAGGGGCAGAAATGCTGACATCTTTCAAAATAGGTTTATCAGGCAAGTATGAAAAATCAATATGACTAATTTCAACACCTTCTTGCAACTGAGTGAAGGTTGGAGCCTTTTCAGGTCGAATTTCTTCCTCTGCGTCAAACATTTCCTGAATCCGTTCAGCCCCCGTAAAGGCTAACTGAAGGCTTCCCCAACTTGCCGCAACTTGAATAATAGGCTGGTAGTACTGCTGAGAAAATTGAGCAAACATAACAATCAGACCTAGGGCTGTACTTGTTTCAATAGACTTATCATTTAATAAAACAGCTGAACCCGCAAAGATGACGATGGCTGTGTTAACCAAACTCATCCCATTCATGACAGGGAAAAGAATTCCTGAGAACATTCTTCCTTTAAAGGTTGCCTTGCGCACGCGCTCATTTTGTTTAAGAAATCCTGCCATCATATCCTCTTGAATCCCTTGAACAATGACAGCTTTTTGGCCTGAGATACTCTCATCCATATAGGCGTTGAGTTTCCCTACCTCTTTTTGCTGGAGGTTGGTGTATTTGCGTGCCATTTTCACGATGAAAATCAGCATGAGGAAGGCTACTGGGGTGCTGGCAATGGTGATGAGAGCCAGCGTCATATTTCTCGAAAACATGACAAGAATCAGACCAATGTATAAAACAATATTGCTCATGACCTGAATCAAGCTCTCGTTAAAGGCTTGGAGGATATTATCCAAATCACTGGTAAAACGAGACAGGATATCGCCATCTTGTCGGCGGTCAAAGAATGAAACCGTCAATCGCGCAAGCTTCCCAAAAAGGCCTTTGCGCATCTCGTTGGTCGATTCTGCAATCACGCGCGTCATAAGACACATGTATATGACACTGGAGATAAATAGAACCAAAACCAGCAGACCAAGATTGACCATGATTCCTGATAGACTCTGCCAAACAAGTTCTGGATTACCATCTTGATAAGCTTGAACTAAATTAGCTAACTGCGTCACTGCTTGTCCAGAAAAGACTGGAAAGAGGGCTTGGGCAAGAGTCGCTAGAACAATCATCAGAATAACAACTACAAATGATAACTTATAAACTTTAAAATAATTCCAAAAAAATTGAACTGTCTTCATTTTACTCCTCCTTTCCCTTCTGTGTTTCATAGATTTCACGGTAAACAGCATTGTTGGCAACCAAGTCTGCATGCGTCCCTTGACCAATCAATCGTCCTTGATCTAGAACCAAGATTTTATCTGCATGGACAACCGAGCTAATCTTTTGCGCGATGATAATGGTTGTCGTCTCCTTCAGATCCTTATTCAAGGCTTCTTGCACCAGGCGCTCTGACTTGGCATCCAAGGCCGAGGTCGAATCGTCAAAAATCAGAATACGTGGATTGCTGACAATCCCACGAGCAATCGACATCCTTTGCTTTTGTCCACCTGAGAAATTGTTCCCCCGTTCCTCAACTGGACTTTCAAAGGTTTTCTCCATACGATGAATGAATTCACTAGCTTGGGCAATATTGGCTGCGCGCTCCATTTCAAATAGAGTGGCATCTCCTTTGCCCTGTCTCAAGTTATCTGCAATGGTTCCACTAAAGAGAATGGCACGTTGGAGAACGATAGACACTGTTTTACGCAGGGTTCCTTCACTCACTTCTCGAATATCCTTGCCACCGATTTTAATGGCCCCGTCCTGTGGATCAAAGAGACGTGGAATCAATTGAGCTAAGGTTGATTTTCCTGCACCAGTCGCTCCAACTACACCAACCATCTGACCAGGTTCAATAGTAAAGGTCACATCTTTCAGCATCGGTTCCTTGTCCATTGGATAGGTAAAGGTCACATTTTCAAAGCTAAGACTTCCAACCAACTCTTCATCTGGGACATCCTTGAAGGTCATGGCTGGCTCTGCATCCAGAATTTCTCGAATACGACGCATGGAAATCATGGCACGACTGACAGAATTTCCCAAAAATCCAACCATAACAATGGTAAAGATAATCTGGCTTAGGTAATTGACAAAGGAAGCAATGGATCCAACAACTGACGGATCCGACTGAACCATCCCTGCAACTAGCCAAATAGAGAGGAAGACCGCCCCGTAGCCGACCAACATCATAAAGGGTTCCACTACTGAAAAGGCATAACCGATGTAAAGGTTTTGACCAAGAAGCTCGTCTGAAACCTCCGTAAACTTAGTAAATTGCTCTTTTTCTTGGACAAAGGACTTGACCACGCGAACGCCACGCAGATTTTCCTTGGCAATGGCATTGATGCGCTCAAGAAGGGTTTGAAACTTGGCAAAACGAGGCCCCATCATCCCCATCATGACAGCAGTCAAACCAAAAATCAAGACTACCATGAGAACAATCACCCACCACAGAGAAGGTAAAGTTTGAACCGCCAGGATAAACGAACCGATGAACAAGAGGGGAAGTCTGAAAAGAATTTGGAAGGTCATCATGACCACGTTCTGAATCTGGTTGATATCATTTGTCATGCGAACAACTAGATTTCCCGCATTAAATTGTTCAATATTGGCATAAGAAAAGGTTTGGATTTTACGGAAGGCATCCTCTCGAAGGTCGGATGAAACTCCTTGGGCAATATAGGCTGCAAGGATAACATTAAGCCCACCAGCAACTAGACCAACCAGGGCCACACCAATTAACCAAGCCCCGATACTATAAATAGCTTCATATTTTCCAGCAAGGAGGGCGTCTAAGACTTCCTGCAAATAACGCGGTTGCAAAAGTGAACTAGCAACCATCAAGCCTGTCATCAGGAGCGAAGCCAAGGCCTGCCACTTGTAGGTTTTTATTTTCTGAATCAGCATACTTTCTCCTTAAAAAATAGACAAAAGGGAGCGACAATGTGTCAGCTCCTTCTCATTCTGTTTGTGTGATGTTATTCTAGCAAAAAAGTGGGGGATTGTCAAAGAAGTCTCCTTGATACAGCTAGATTAACTAGTGAGTCTTGGTTTTATAGTTTCTGTTTTAACTCTACTAAGACATTCATAGCCTGCATAGGTGTCATATTGTAAACATCCAGCTTAGCTAATTCTGCTAGGATAGGATGTTCTTCAGTCGTATCAAAGAGTGAAATCTGTTCTGTGACAGCACTTGTTTGTCTCATCAGACTTGGACTTTCTCCCCCTTGACTCTCCAGTTGTGTCAAAATCTTATCCGCCCTTGCTAAAAGATCTGCTGGCAAGCCAGCAATCTTGGCAACATGGATACCGTAGGATTTATCAGCTGGACCTGGTTCAATCTTATGAAGGAAGGTGACCTGCCCATCCTGCTCTAAGGTTGCCACGTGGACATTGACCAAGTGTTCCAAGCTGGACTCTAGACTAGTCAACTCATGGTAGTGGGTCGCAAAGAGGGTCTTGGCTCCGATATGTTCGTGAATGTATTCGATGATAGACTGGGCAAGAGCCATCCCGTCATAAGTTGCAGTTCCACGACCTAACTCATCAAAGAGAATGAGAGAGTTCTTGGTCGCATGCGAAATAGCATTATTGGCCTCCATCATCTCCACCATAAAGGTTGATTGACCTGAAACCAAGTCATCGGCTGCTCCGATACGGGTAAAAATTGCATCAAAAATCGGTAAATGGGCACTTTCTGCTGGCACATAAGAACCCAACTGGGCCATAACTGCCGTCATGGCTAACTGACGCATATAGGTTGACTTCCCACTCATGTTGGGCCCTGTAATCAGTTGAATACTAGTATCGTCTGCCATCTGAATCGTATTTGGAATATAGGTCTGAGCCCCCATGACCTTTTCAACAACAGCATGGCGCCCTTTCTGGATATCAATTCGCGAATCATCTCCGAATTCAGGTCGAATCAAATGCTGGGTTTCAGCTACAACCGCCAGACTTTGCAAGACATCAACTGTCGCAATTCCTTGAGCTAAAGCCTGCAAACGCTGGATATACTTGCTGACTTCCTCACGAATACGCATAAAGATTTCGTACTCTAGGTTAGCTGACTTCTCACGTGCTTCCAGCATATCCCCCTCGATACGGGCCAATTCCTCAGTTCCAAAGCGTTCTGAGTTTTTCAGCGTTGCCTTGCGGAAAAAGTGAGCAGGCACATTTCCCAGTTGAGAATTGGTCACATGGAAATAGTAGCCATCCTTTTTATTGTAGTCAATCTTAAGCGTGCTAATACCAGAGTTTTCTCGCTCCTTAGCCTCAATTTCAGCAATCCATCCAGTCCCTTCTCTGAGAACGCGACGGTACTTGTCTAAAGTCTCATCAAATCCAGTTCGGATAATTCCCCCATCTGTAATAACATGAGGAGCTTCAGGAGCAATCGCTGCACTAATCAAACTCTCCAACTCAGGAATTCCATCCAATTGTTCGATAAGATAAGACAGAGCAGACTGCTCCATTCCCTCTAAAATCGCTCGAATCCGTGGCACACTGGATAAGGTAGTCGCCAACTGCAAGAGATCCTTGGGATTGGTTTTGCCAAAAGAAACCCGACTAGCCAAGCGCTCAATGTCATAAACACCCTTGAGACTATCTGTCAAATCACTGCGCTCAAAGAAATGGTCGAGAAAAACCTGCACCACCTCTTGACGTTGGACGATTCGTTCCTTATCAATCAAAGGGCGATGAATCCAAGAACGCAAGAGACGCATTCCCATAGCCGTTTTGGTTTCATCCAAAAGCCAGAAAAGACTGCCTTGTTTCTTGCCTGAACGAGCATTCTCAACCAAATCCAGACTAGCCTTGGTCGCATAATCCATCTGCAAGAAATCCTTGATTTCATAACGGATAACAGGTTTGAGGTGGTTCAACTCCCTCATCTGGGTTCGATGGACATACTGGAGCAACTTACTAGATGCCGCTTGCTCCACCGCTGCTAATCGTGAATCCAGTAAATGAAGGTCTTCAAAGCCTTCTTTTTCATAGGAAAGCACCAGATTCATCTGGCGACTGAGGATTTGTTCTTCTTCCTCAGACAAGTCATAGCCCAGCACCACTTCTCGAGCCTTGAGGTTACGGATTTCCCCACAAACCAGCGTGAAATCCAAAAGACCTGTCACATAAAAATCACCTGTCACTAGATCCATATAAGCTAGACCAAACTGATTGCCATCACGGTCTATGGCAACCAAGAAATTATTCTGGCTATCCGGCTTACTGCTATCAACCACTGTCCCTGGGGTAATGACCTGAACAACCTCTCGTTTCACAACCCCAACTGCTTGTTTAGGATCTTCCATCTGCTCTGCAATGGCTACCTTATAGCCCTGCTCAATCAAGACATCGATGTACTGTTGGGCAGAATGATAGGGGACACCCGCCATAGGAATCGGATTGTCGGCATTCTTGTTGCGACTCGTTAAGGAAATTTCCAGAATCTGCGCAGCATTGACCGCATCCTCATAAAATAATTCATAAAAATCACCCATACGAAAGAGCAAAAAAGCATCTGGGTATTGCTTTTTAATATCCACATACTGTTGCATGCCGGGTGATAGCTTTTCTGTCGCCATTTTCCGTCTCTCCTTGTCAAAAATAAGTCTTGAGAGCAACTCCCAAGACCTTACTTATCTTTCATCAAATCTAGCAAACGATCTTCCATGAGTTTGGCAACGTGCTGGTCTCGACAAATGACCAATAAGGTATTGGCACCAGCAACTGTTCCTAAAATCCATTCATCTTTGTTTGCATCTACAATATTTGCCAAAACAGAGGCTTCGCCCAATTTGGTATGAAGCACCAAGGTAAACTCTGCTCTTGCAACACCTTCTAAATGATGAGACAAAAATTCAACCAAATCAATCTTTTCTGTCTCATTTGCTAGTACATAATACACCATATCATTTTTCTTGACCTTGGTCAAGCCGATTTCGCGCAAATCACGAGACAAGGTTGTTTGCGTCACAAAAACATTATGTGCCTCCAACCGATCTTGAATTTCTTTTTGTGTACTTAATTTCTCCTCAGTAATCATTTTTTTTATTAACTGATGACGATCTCTTTTTCTCATAAAATCCTCTTATGTGAATATTTATAACTATTTTTATAACTATATTATACCAAAAAAATAGGAGATTTCAAAAATTTTTTCTTCTTTCTTTAAAATTGTGATAAAATAGTAGAAAAGTCCAAAAAGGAGCTCTTAATGAATACAAAAGAATTGATTGCTAGCGAATTGGCTAGTATCATTGATAGCCTGGACCAAGAGGCTATTTTAAATTTACTGGAAACCCCTAAAAACTCAGAAATGGGAGACATCGCTTTCCCCGCTTTTTCTCTTGCAAAAGTCGAACGTAAAGCACCTCAAATGATTGCGGCTGAACTGGCTGAAAAAATTAATAGCCAAGCCTTTGAAAAGGTTGTTGCAACAGGACCTTACGTCAACTTTTTCCTTGATAAATCTGCCATTTCTGCTCAAGTGTTGCAAGCGGTTATCACTGAAAAAGAACACTATGCTGACCAAACTATTGGTAAACAAGAAAATGTTGTTATCGACATGTCTAGTCCCAATATCGCTAAACCATTTTCTATTGGTCACCTACGCTCAACTGTTATCGGAGATAGCTTGTCACATATTTTCCAAAAAATCGGTTATCAAACGGTCAAGGTCAACCATTTGGGAGACTGGGGTAAACAGTTTGGGATGTTGATTGTTGCCTACAAAAAATGGGGCGACGAAGAAGCTGTAAAAGCTCATCCAATCGATGAACTTCTTAAACTCTATGTCCGCATCAATGCTGAGGCTGAAAATGACCCTAGCTTGGATGAAGAAGCACGCGAATGGTTCCGTAAACTTGAAAATGGAGACGAGGAAGCTCTCGCACTTTGGCAATGGTTCCGTGATGAAAGTTTGGTGGAATTTAACCGTCTTTACAATGAATTACAAGTCGAATTTGACAGCTACAATGGAGAAGCCTTCTACAACGATAAGATGGATGCAGTTGTAGACATTCTTTCTGAAAAAGGCCTTCTTGTTGAATCAGAAGGTGCCCAAGTTGTGAATCTTGAGAAATATGGAATTGAACATCCAGCCCTTATCAAGAAATCAGATGGTGCAACTCTCTATATCACACGTGACTTGGCTGCAGCTCTTTACCGTAAAAACGAATACCAATTTGCTAAATCTATCTACGTCGTTGGCCAAGAACAATCTGCCCACTTTAAACAACTCAAAGCTGTCTTACAAGAGATGGGCTACGACTGGAGTAACGACATTACTCACGTTCCTTTTGGTTTGGTTACAAAAGAAGGGAAGAAACTCTCTACTCGTAAAGGGAATGTCATCTTACTAGAACCTACAGTTGCAGAGGCAGTTAGCCGTGCCAAGGCCCAAATCGAAGCTAAAAACCCTGAATTGGAAAACAAAGACCAGGTAGCGCATGCTGTCGGGGTAGGAGCCATTAAGTTCTATGACCTCAAGACCGACCGTACAAATGGATACGACTTCGACTTAGAGGCTATGGTATCCTTCGAGGGTGAAACTGGACCTTACGTTCAATATGCTTACGCTCGTATCCAATCTATCTTGCGCAAAGCAGACTTCAAACCAGAAACAGCTGGCAACTATAGCTTGAATGATGCTGAAAGCTGGGAAATCATCAAACTCATCCAAGACTTCCCACGTATTATTAACCGTGCGGCGGATAACTTTGAACCTTCTATCATTGCTAAATTTGCAATTAGCCTAGCTCAAGCCTTTAACAAATACTATGCACATACGCGCATCTTGGATGAAACCCCAGAACGCGACAGCCGTCTAGCCCTTAGCTACGCAACCGCAGTCGTTCTAAAAGAAGCCCTTCGCTTGCTCGGAGTAGAAGCGCCAGAGAAGATGTGATTCAGTACTAACAATTGGAACTAAAGTTCCTAATTGTTAGACGCTAGCCGCTTATATGCGGACTAGCTAACTGCTTCACTAGTCATGGCTCCTAAATATAATCGATTTAGAGAACATGACGTCGAAACTATGGTGATTTGGTTAGGCTTATGTCGTAATATTTTAAATTACTTGATTGCAAAATAATTTAAGTAACTTACACTAAAGCCTATACGGATTCTGGTTTAGAGGTCTATCAAAAATCTTATCAAGTTTTGTTGACTTGTTCTGCTATTTTGAATTAACTAATTCAATCTACTCACTACTACTTCTTTATCATACAGGGAGATTTCCTATGAGCCAATATGCTTATATCCTCGTTGTGATTAGCTTGGTTTTCCTTTTTCTACTCAATAAGTACGAGAAGGAAAGACTTCAAAGACTCTACCAAGAACAACTTTTGAAGGATGAAACATTTAGGGCTGACATCAAAGAGAAAATTCACACTACTGAAAATATCAATGACGTCATTGCTTACATCAATAAAACTTATCATCTGGGAATGTTGCTATCAAAAGACATTACAGATCAGTTGAAATAAACCTAACTATATTATAACGAATATAAAAACCGAGACTAAGAGTTTATCCCCTCGTCTCGGTTTTTATATATTTTTCAAGTAACAAAGCCACCACTCCCCAGCAATGCAAGTGCAAAATCCCCTAGAATGTGATAAAATAAAAAGAGAACTCTATCAAGGAGGAAAACATGGAAAAACAAACCGTCGCCGTCTTGGGGCCTGGTTCTTGGGGAACTGCCCTTTCACAAGTCTTAAATGACAATGGACACGAGGTACGTATTTGGGGAAATCTTCCCGAGCAAATCAATGAAATTAATACACACCATACTAACAAACACTACTTTAAAGATGTCGTTCTAGATGAAAATATCATTGCCTACAGCGACTTATCAGAGGCACTGAAAGATGTAGATGCGATTTTGTTTGTTGTCCCAACAAAAGTGACACGACTTGTTGCCCAACAAGTTGCACAAACCTTAGATCATAAGGCTATCATCATGCACGCATCAAAGGGATTAGAACCTGATAGCCATAAACGATTATCAACCATTCTTGAAGAAGAAATTCCTGAACATCTCCGCAGTGATATTGTTGTTGTTTCAGGACCTAGTCATGCGGAAGAGACCATTGTGCGTGACCTAACTTTAATCACTGCTGCTTCTAAAGATTTACAAACAGCTCAATACGTTCAAGAACTCTTTAGTAATCACTACTTCCGACTTTATACCAATACGGATGTTATTGGAGTTGAAACTGCTGGTGCTCTTAAAAATATTATTGCTGTCGGTGCTGGAGCCTTACATGGTTTGGGATTTGGTGACAATGCTAAGGCAGCCATCATCGCTCGAGGCTTGGCAGAAATTACCCGCTTAGGAGTAGCACTTGGTGCCAGTCCATTGACCTATAGTGGCTTGTCTGGTGTGGGAGATTTGATCGTAACAGGGACTTCCATCCACTCTCGTAACTGGAGAGCTGGAGATGCTCTTGGTCGTGGAGAATCCCTAACTGATATCGAAGCCAATATGGGTATGGTAATCGAAGGAATTTCAACGACCCGAGCGGCCTATGAACTAGCGCAAGAACTTGGAGTCTATATGCCCATTACACAGGCCATTTACCAAGTTATTTACCACGGAACCAATATTAAAGATGCCATTTATGACATCATGAACAATGAATTTAAAGCAGAAAATGAGTGGTCTTGACCCTCTAAAGAAAGGATTCTTATGACATCAAAAGTTAGAAAGGCAGTTATCCCTGCCGCTGGACTTGGAACTCGATTTTTACCAGCAACCAAAGCACTTGCTAAAGAAATGTTGCCAATTGTAGACAAACCAACTATCCAATTTATCGTAGAAGAAGCTCTTAAATCAGGTATTGAAGATATTCTAGTTGTCACTGGTAAATCAAAACGTTCTATTGAGGACCACTTTGACTCAAACTTTGAGCTTGAATACAATCTTAAGGAAAAAGGCAAAACGGATTTGTTAAAATTGGTAGATGAAGCAACTGGTATGCGCCTCCATTTCATTCGCCAAACTCACCCTCGCGGTCTTGGAGACGCTGTCCTACAAGCCAAAGCTTTTGTAGGGAATGAGCCCTTCGTTGTTATGCTGGGTGATGACCTTATGGACATCACAAATGAGAATGCCGTTCCTTTGACAAAACAACTGATGAATGATTACGAAAAGACACACGCATCAACCATTGCTGTCATGCCTGTACCACACGAAGACGTTTCATCATACGGGGTTATCGCTCCTCAGGGTGAAGGAAGTAATGGACTCTATAGCGTTGAAACTTTCGTAGAAAAACCAGCTCCCGAAGATGCACCAAGTGATTTGGCAATCATCGGTCGCTATCTACTCACACCTGAGATTTTTGATATCTTAGAAAATCAAACTCCTGGTGCTGGAAATGAAATCCAACTTACTGATGCTATTGATACGCTCAATAAAACACAGCGTGTTTTTGCCCGTGAATTTACAGGAGCTCGTTACGACGTTGGGGATAAGTTTGGCTTTATGAAAACATCTATTGACTACGCCCTCAAGCACCCACAAGTCAAAGATGCCTTGAAAAATTACCTCATCCAACTTGGAAAAGAATTGGCTGAGAAGGAATAATACTCTTCGAAAATCTCTTCAAACCACGTTGGCTTCACCTTGCCGTAGGTATGGTTACTGACTTCGTCAGTTCTATCTACAACCTCAAAGCAGTGCTTTGAGCAGCCTGCGGTTAGCTTCCTAGTTTGCTCTTTGATTTTCATTGAGTATAAAACAAAAAAAGATAAGGTTCAAAAAATGCCTTATCTTTTTTCATTACACAAATTTTCATCCCATTCCCTTGTAGAAAAGCAGAACTGCGAGTCCTACGAATAACACTACCGCTCCTAACCTCTGGCTAACATTATACATCCGTCTTTCTCCTCTAACTGGAAAGATAACTGCTAGTAATGCTCCACCAACTGCACCTCCGATATGACCTGCTAGACTGATTCCTGGAATCAGAACACTTCCAATAATGTTAACCACAAAAAGTGTCAGATAGGATTGCCCTAGCTGTTGGATATAGGGGTTGCGAGTTGCATAACGAAGAACAATAATTGCAGCAAATAGTCCATAGAGAGAAGTCGAGGCTCCTGCTGCTAAGGATTTGGGACTAAATACAAAAACAAAGAGATTGCCCATCATTCCAGATAAGAGATAGAGAAAGAAAAACTTCTTGGATCCGAAAATTTCCTCTACTTGCCTACCAAGGTAATAAAGCGAAAGCATATTAACAATGAAATGCTCCCACCCAATATGAACAAAAATAGCAGAGAAGAGACGCCAAATCTGCTCGGGAAAGATCCTAATAGCTGGCCCATACATAGCTCCAAATCGAAATAGGGTGTCTGCCCTGTCAAAATTTCCTCCTGTAGTCACCAACATTAGTAAAAACACCACGGCCGTCACAAAAAGGAAGAAACTCGTCACAGGGTAACGCCTATCAAAGATTTCTTTCATCAATCAGTACCTCCTGAACAGGAATATCATGATTTTCAGGGCTAAAGTCCCGAATTTGACAAGGATAAACCGTACTCAAAGTATGACCAGGAAAATGTTTCAGATAGCGGTCATAATAACCTCCACCATAGCCAATCCGATAGCCCTTTGTCGTAAAAGTTAACCCTGGAACATGAATCAAATCAATCTGAGAGGCATCCACCACTTCCAAATTTCCCTGTGGTTCCAGTAAGCCAAAGGAAGTTTTTACCAATTGCTGCGGATCATAGACTACAAACTTCATGAGCCCCTTGGGATAGGTTTTGGGTATCAAAACCTTCTTACCATCCCTCAGCGCCTGGTCAATCAGTTCCTGCGTTTGAAACTCATGAGGAAAAGAGAGATAGGTTGCGATGACATTGGCTTCTTGGTAGAAGGGATGGTGTAAAAGTCGTTCTGTTAAAGTTTGATCTATAAACTGTTTTTGCTCTTGAGATATAGCCTTCATTTCTTGCAAGACTTGCTTACGTAATTCCGATTTCATAGACAAGCCCTCTACTCTGCTGCCTTCTTTTTCAGGAAACTAGAGACCGCATCCACCCCAATAGCTAATGCCTCTTCCTTGGGACTCATCTGAGGGTGATGAAGGGCATAGGGACTATCTATACCAAGCCAGAACATAACGCCATCAACTTTTGAAAGGAGATAACCAAAGTCTTCACCTGTCATAGCAGGCTCGATATCAATCAACTCGATTCCGTCTTTCTCTTCAAAGAAGTCCATCAATTCACGCGCCAATGCTGGATTATTCTCAACAGGCAGGTAACCACCTTGTTTGAGTTCCACTTCGATTTCCATATCGAAGGCAGCTGCAACTCCTTCTGCAACTGTTTTGACCCTTTTTTGCACCAAGAGACTCATGTCCTGTGTCAAGGCCCGAATAGTTCCATGCAAAAATGCTGTATCTGTGATGACATTGTTTGTTGTTCCAGCTTGGAAAACTCCAAAGGTCACCACTGCTCCCTCGATTGGGTTGACATTACGGCTGACAACTGACTGCACCTGGGTCACAAAGTAACTAGCCGCCACCAAAGCATCATTGGCTTCATGCGGAAAGGCTGCGTGTCCCCCTTTGCCTTTGAAACGGATCTTCACCTCGCAAGTTCCTGCAAAGAGCGTGTGGGTATTGGTCGCAATCTGACCAACCTTCAAATCTGGCCGAACATGAAGACCATAAAATTGGTCTGGCAACCAATCTCCAAAAGCACCATCCTCATACATGAGCATCCCCCCAGCTTCATTTTCCTCAGCAGGCTGAAATAGGAAGAGTAGATTATTCTTGGGTTGCTCCTCAAGGGCTCGCTCAAGACAACCCAAGGCAATGGTCATGTGGAAATCATGGCCACAAGCATGCATGCGACCTTGGTGCTGAGAAGCGAAAGAAAGTCCCGTTTGTTCAACAATAGGCAGACCATCAATATCTGTCCGCCAACCAATAGTACGCTCTGGCTGACTTCCCTGCAAG
The DNA here is from genome assembly GCF_047462815.1 of Streptococcus mitis. Taxonomy (GTDB): domain Bacteria; phylum Bacillota; class Bacilli; order Lactobacillales; family Streptococcaceae; genus Streptococcus; species Streptococcus mitis_DO. Next base: position 64,100 of record NZ_JASHFB010000011.1, on the reverse strand, counting down.
TAAACCAAAATACCTGTCCGCCAAGTACGAACTTGGACAAAATTCTTGCCCGCAGTCAATTTCTCAATCACATCCAGCAGATAAGCCTGAGTCTTGAACTCCTCCAAGCCAATCTCTGGAATCTGGTGCAAATCTCGTCTAGTCTGAATCAAATCTAACATCTATCTATCCTCCTATATAGCAGAAAGAGGCTGGAAAAGGGTTCCGCCTCTATTTTTCTTTTACAAATTACAAGGTACGAAGCGCATCCTCTAGCGCTGTTTTTTGTTGGGTTTGGGCATCAATCTCTTTGATAATACGAGCTGGAACACCTGCTACCACCACGTTTTCTGGGACATCTTGGGTAACAATAGCTCCCGCTGCGACAACTGAACCACTACCGATTTGAACTCCTTCGATAACCACTGCATTGGCACCGATGAGAACATTGTCTCCAACACGGACTGGTTCTGCGCTAGCTGGCTCAATCACACCTGCAAGAACGGCACCTGCACCAACGTGACTGTTTTTCCCCACGATAGCACGGCCACCAAGGATAGCACCCATGTCAATCATAGTTCCTGCACCAATTTCAGCACCGATATTGATAACCGCTCCCATCATGATAACAGCATTGTCACCAATTTCAACCTGATCACGGATAATAGCACCTGGCTCGATACGAGCATTGATAGCACGTTTGTCTAGCAAAGGAACTGCAGAATTACGAGCATCTTGCTCAACAACATAGTCTTTATTTTCTACCAAACCTTCTAGAAGCGGAGCAACGTCCTTCCAGTCTCCAAATAGGACATTTCCTAGTTTCACAACAGAGCTAGGTACAGCAGTTGCAAGTTCTCCCTCAAAGGTTACTTTCACACTAGTTTTCTTTTCGGCATTGGCGATAAATTGGATAATTTCTTGAGCATTCATTTTTGTGGCAGTCATAGGCGCCTCCTAGTTCATTTTAATGATACCTATTCTACCAAAAAAGGCCTCAAATTTGAAGCCTTTTTGTTTGTTTTTAGGTATGATTTTTAGGGATGTGAGATAAAACGTGCTGTCGGTAAAAGCAAGCCCCTACCGATACAACCTAAAAACACTCTTCACAACTATCTCCCCGTGTTTTATTGACTATTCTAGTATAGCACACTTTTAGAATTAAGAAAAGACTTTTTATTTACTTTCTTTCGCTTCTTCTACCGATAGGAAGATCATGGGTAAAATAATCAGGGTCATAGCTAGAAGAAGGGACCAATCCACTACCAAGCCTAAAAATAAAACACTCAAAAGGGCAGAAGAGAGAGGTTCACTGGCACTAATGACAGAAACCACCAAGGGAGAAACCAAGGACACAGCCTTCATGGAAATAAAGAAGGCAAAAGCTGTACCAAAGAAAGCGATAATAAGGCAAATCAAGATACTCCAAATATCAGGAGTAAAGGAAAGCTGATAAACCGGCGAGAGGACATTGCTAAATAAACCTGCCAAAATCATCCCCCACCCAACCGTCGGTACAAAACCGTATCTCTTAGCGAAAGGCTGAGGTAGGATAACATTAAACATAACACCCATGGCACTCAGCAGACCCGTCACAAGTGCTAGTGGTGTCATGGATAACTGAGAGAGATCTCCCTTTGTTGCCATCAAGCAAACACCCAACATGGCCATTAAAACATAAAAAATAGCGCTTTTTGATGCTCGTTTTTGATAAACCAAGCGATTATAAAAGAGGATAAAAACAGGACTGATAAACTGTAAAATAGTTGCAGTCGCTGCATTAGAATATTCTACGCAGAGGTAGAAAAAATACTGGACTGAAAAAATCCCTAAAATAGCATAGGCTAAAAAGGGCAAGTAATTTTTCCTGTCTCGCCAGATATCTAGCACTTGTGACTTTAATTGCATTGCAGACCAAACGAGCACAAGACTCCCTGCTAGTGTCAAACGCATAGAGGTAATCCAACCAGAAGACACCTGATAATGAGTAAAGAAATATTCTCCTAAAATTCCACAGATTCCCCATATTAAGCCAGATAGGAGCGAATAAATGGTTCCTTTAACAATCTTTTTCTGATACTGATTCATACCTTTATTGTAACACGAAAGGACAAAAGAAAAAAGTGGCAATCCATTGATTTGCCACTTCATTTAGCACAGTTCATAGAACTTATCGTCTCGTCCTTGAAGAAGAAGGTCGTGTAGCGCTAGAGCTACTACTTGAACTGCTGGAGCTTGATGGAGTTGGTAGACTCCCCATAATGCTAGACCAAGCATTCTGATAATCCGCATCACTTCCACCAATAGCAAAGCGATAACTGGTCGCTGGCGCTCCTGCCTTATTAGCCCAATAGCTGGTAACAGTCGAACCTGTGACCTCTACCTCTTTCCCTTCAACAGAAACCTTCCCTGGTTTTTGACCTGTTGATTTCAGGACTTCAGATTTTACTACACTAGGATCTAAAGCGAAGCGCTCGTTCCCCCAAATGCTTGGGGAGGCTTGCTGAATCGCATTTACCAGATGAGCCATGTAATTAGAGTTATTGGAATAACCTGCTCTACGTGACAGTGAATGATTATCATCATGCCCAATCCAGCCACCTAGGGTTAATCTAGGTGTCGAAAGCATGAGCCACATATTTTCGTCTTGGTTGGTTGTACCAGTCTTCCCAATCCAATCTGCATTAGCTAGAGTAGGATTTAAAGAAGTCAGATTCGTCTTGAAGGTTGTTGTCACACGAGAGGATAGAACTTCTCGCAGTAATCCCTGCATAATCGTCGCAGTAGCTTTTGAATAGACTTGAACCGGTTTATCCTGATACTCATACACCACTCTACCATCTGCTGCTTCAATTTTAGAAATCACATGTTTTTTATGATATAGACCATTATTTGCTAGGGTCTGATAGCCATTAGTATGCTGGGCAACTGTGACTTCAATACCACCACCCATTGGCAGGCTCTCAATACCGTACTCAGGAATCTCGTAACCCATCTTTTCCATATAACCCTTGACATCAACACCCTTTTCACGGAGCATACGATAGGTCCAGTAAGCCGGGATATTCCATGAATAGTTCAGAGCTTCTCCCAAGGTCATCATTCCTGTTCCCTTACTATTAGCATACATAATCGGATTGCCATTAGCAAAGTTTGTTGGATAGTTAGATAGAATCGTTTCGCTTCCCATCAAGCCCTGATCAATAGCAATACCGTAGGCCAGCAAAGGCTTGGTAGTAGAAGCTGGTGAGCGCTTTGTATCAAAGGCATGATTATTTTGATTTTCTTGATAATTACGACCACCTACAAAGCCTAGAATAGCACCTGTTTGGTTGTCCATCAACACATTCCCTACTTCTACACGACCTGTTCCATCGTCTAAAAGATAGCCATAATCAGCAACCGCACTTTGCATGGCAGAATGAATTTTCTGGTCTATGGTAGTAGTAATTTTATAACCACCATTTTCAATTTCCTTGGCTGCCAAATCGCGATAGAACTTCTGGGTTGCCTCATTTTTCAACTCCTTAGCGGAGACATTGTCTCTCTGAGCTAGATAGTCATACATACGTTCCTGAGCTTCTGCCAAGGCTGTAAAGTATAAATAGCCTCGTGACACACCTGTGACTGTAGCTGAAGGGAGAAAGTCCTGTTTAAGATTGTAATCCTTATATTGAGAATACTCGTCTTTGCTTAAGGCACCTGTACGATACATACTGTAAAGAACTGCCTTAGCCCGTCTCAAGCCTATTTCTAAGTCTTCATCACTCTTCAACTCCCCAGTATTTTCATAAGGGGAATAGGTAATGGGACTCTGTGGAAGCCCTGCTAAAAATGCTGCTTGAGGAACAGTCAACTGGCTGGCATCTACACCGAAAATCCCCTCAGCTGCCTGCTGAGCTCCTGCAATATTCTGCCCCTTATTATTTCGGCCAAACGGAGCCACATTGAGATAGGTCGTTAAAATCTCGTCTTTATTCATGGCGCGTTCCAAGGCAAGAGCATCCACAATCTCTGTCGCCTTACGAGCCAAGGTCGGCGCATCCCCAACCACCTGCTGTTTAATCAGTTGCTGGGTCAAGGTTGAACCCCCACTAGAGGAACCCAAACCTACAAATTTCCCCAAGGTCGCACGAATCACCGCCTTGGGCACTACACCCTTATGTTCTTTAAAGTGTTCATCTTCCGTCGCAATGATAGCCTTCTTCAGATTTTCCGAAATTTGCTCAGATGAGATAGAAGTGCGCAACAAATCACTCTCTATGGAGGCAATCACCGTCCCATCCGCATAGGTAATCTCTGAAATAGAAGAGATGTCCTTGACCTGATGTACCAATTCTTCTGTCTGAGGCACCCGAACCTTGTCAAATAAGGCCACCCCGTACCCCAAAGCAATCCCAGCTCCCAACATTCCTCCTAGAAAACCGAGGATAAAGAGTAAGTTAAATAAGGCTTTTATACTCAGTAAAATAGCTGGAAAAATAGCTGGCTTCTCTAAGGATTTAGATTTTTGGACACTTGAACCTTTCTTGACCGGCCTATCTGATTTTTTATTTTTTTGTTTTTGCTGGAAAAATTCCAGCATTTTTCGTTTTAATTCATTTAATTGATTTTGCATGGATTTCCTCACTCTATCTATTATACCACAAAAGGGAAACTTTCAATAAAATAGCCACTTTCTTCCCTATTCTGCTAGGCTATTGCCCAAGTTTGTGATACAATAGTTAGAAACAATAATTTTAAAAAGGAGAAAAGACACATGCACATTTTTGATGAGCTAAAAGAGCGTGGTTTGATATTTCAAACGACTGATGAAGAAGCTTTGCGTAAAGCCCTAGAAGAAGGTCAAGTTTCTTATTATACTGGCTACGATCCAACTGCTGACAGCCTTCACCTAGGCCACCTTGTCGCAATCTTGACAAGTCGTCGCTTGCAGCTAGCAGGTCACAAACCTTATGCGCTCGTTGGCGGTGCTACAGGTCTCATCGGAGATCCGTCCTTCAAAGATGCTGAACGTAGTCTCCAAACAAAAGACACAGTAGATGGCTGGGTCAAGTCTATCCAAGGACAACTTTCTCGTTTTCTTGACTTTGAAAATGGCGAAAATAAAGCTGTCATGGTCAACAACTACGACTGGTTTGGCAGCATCAGCTTCATTGATTTCCTCCGTGATATCGGAAAATACTTTACTGTCAACTACATGATGAGTAAGGAATCTGTGAAAAAACGGATCGAAACAGGGATTTCCTACACTGAGTTTGCTTACCAAATCATGCAAGGGTACGACTTCTTCGTTCTTAGCCAAGACCACAACGTAACGCTACAAATCGGTGGTTCTGACCAGTGGGGAAATATGACAGCTGGTACTGAATTGCTTCGTCGTAAGGCTGACAAGACTGGCCACGTAATCACTGTTCCACTGATTACCGATGCAACTGGTAAGAAATTTGGTAAATCAGAAGGAAACGCAGTCTGGCTCAATCCTGAAAAGACTTCTCCATACGAAATGTACCAATTCTGGATGAACGTTATGGACGCAGACGCTGTTCGCTTCTTGAAAATCTTTACTTTCTTGTCACTTGATGAGATTGAAGACATCCGTAAACAATTTGAAGCAGCTCCACACGAACGCTTGGCTCAAAAAATCTTGGCTCGTGAAGTCGTTACACTTGTTCACGGCGAAGAAGCTTACAAAGAAGCCCTCAACATCACTGAGCAACTCTTTGCAGGAAACATCAAAAATCTTTCTGTTAAAGAACTCAAACAAGGACTTCGTGGAGTACCAAACTACAAAGTACAAGCAGACGAAAACCACAATATTGTGGAACTGCTCGTCTCATCTGGTGTAGTTAACTCAAAACGCCAAGCCCGTGAAGATGTCCAAAATGGAGCTATCTACGTAAACGGTGACCGCATCCAAGACCTTGACTATGTCTTGAGTGACGCAGATAAGTTAGAAAACGAACTGACTGTTATCCGTCGTGGAAAGAAAAAATATTTTGTATTGACTTACTAAACTGTTCAACATTTACCTATAAAAAAGGAGTTAACCTCGAGAAAGGTAACTCCTTTTTGTTGTTGATAACCACATCTATCTAGCCTTAATAGACAGGCTACGCAGGACTATGCGTAAGGTTGTTAGATTATGTAAGATAGAGAGATTTGAAGGACTGAGCCAATTAAATAAGCCAAAGCCAATCAAACTACTATTTACGACAACGGTATCTTGAATATTCTTCTTGATGAGTGTTTGCAAAGATGATGATAGCCAATCCAACTCTTGGAAGAAATCCAAACGATTATCTAACAATAAGATATCACTCATCTGCTTAGAAATATCTGCACTCTCATTCATCACCACACCGATATCTGATAGGGTTAGAGCAGCTGAGTCATTCAATCCATCTCCAACCATCAAAATAGTGTGACCTGCTTTATGCAGTTCCTCTACTAACTCAAATTTTCCATCAGGTTTCAAGTCTGTATAGACCTGATCAAAGGGCAAATCTTTGACTAATTCCTCTGTTCTAACCAAGGTATCCCCTGTTGCCAGAATCAATTTTTTCCCTTGTGCCTTAAGTTTCTCCAAGGCTGCCTTAGCTTCTTTTCTCAAAGGAGTATGAATGCAGAACATTCCAATCAATTCATTCTGGTAGGCTAAGAATAAGAGATTGTAGTGACTCTTGTACTCTTCAATTAAAGCATTTTGTTCTGAACTGATATGAATTTGCTCATCCTGCATCAAAACATAATTCCCAATAAAAACTGGTTGCCCATCTATATGAGATTTGATCCCCTTGCTTGCAATATATTGGAGTTTCCCATGCATTTCCTCATGTTCAATCCCCTCTATCTCAGCTTGCTTGACGATGGCATTAGCAATAGGATGATAAATGTGTTCCTCAAGACAGGCACTGATTCTGAGAATATCTTCCTCACTATAGTCCCCAAAAGGTAACACCTTTTCAACTATCGGATAGCTAGTTGTGATTGTCCCCGTCTTATCAAATAAGAAGGTATCAACTTCCAGATATTTCTCCAGAACATCTCCATCCTTAATCACCATTTCACGGTTCAACCCCTCCTTGATAGCTGCCAAATAAGCTACAGGAGTAGAGATTTTCAAAGCGCAGGAGAAATCGACCAATAGGAACGAAATAGCCTTAGAAAAAGAACCTGTTAATAGGTAAGTCAACCCAGCCCCCAAGAAATTATATTTGACGACCTTGTCCGCCATCTTGATGAAATAGCGTTGTTTCGTTTTCTTGTTTTCTTCAGATTTCTTCATCAACTCAATCAGCTGTAAAATACGACTGTTCATCTGATTATCGGTTACACGAATGCGTAGCTCCCCAGTCTCCAAGACTGTGTTTGCACAAACCAAATCAGACTCTCTTTTTTCAACTGGAAAACTCTCTCCCGTCAAGGAACTTTCGTTGACCATACCTAAACCTGAAACTACTTGTCCATCAAACAGAATTTCATTTCCTTGAGATAGGACCAAGACATCTCCTATTTGAACATCGGAACTCTTGATACTAACGACCGTATCCCCCTGTACTAAGAATACATCGCTCTCTTTTGCAAGAAGGCTTTGCTCTAAATCTGTTGCAGTTTTTTTCAAGGACCATTGATCTAAATGATTCCCCAAATCAAGCATAAACATGATGTTGCTAGCAGTCTTGGATTGGTTCATGAACAAAGACAATAAAATAGCCGAACAGTCCAAGACCTCCATCGTTAGTTCCTTACGCGCTAGTGTTTGATAGGCTTCTCTAATATAGCCAAAAGCCTGATAACAAGTCCATATATAGCGAATAGGATACGGAACAAAACTACGAAAAAGTATACGCTTAATCGCTGCACCTGAAACAATAGAATAAGCACTCTCTTCTCTACGAATGGGAAGAGTCATCAACTCAGAAACTTTCCCTTTATCAATTCTTTTTAAAAAGGCTTCTGCATTATCTAATACAGAAAAGCCTTCTTTTATACGTAGAGTAAAGTGCTGTTGATCCATGTAAAACTGGATAGACTCAATTCCCTTTTCATCTCTCGCCAAGGAACGAAGATAGTCTTGAATATCCAAGGTGAGTGAAAAAGAAGATGATAGTCGGATATGTTGGTATCCTCTATGTAGCACTTTAAAAGACATATTATTCTCCTATAAGGCTATCTAATTGCTCTTCTTTTTTCTCTTGCTCGTACAAATATTTGGCATCTTGCAAGACATCGTCTCCATGTTGTTTCACAACAGAAACAGATGCATCTAGCTCGTCTTTCAACTTGTAAGCCTTAGCCAAAGCTTTAGAATAACCTTTTTTAGCTTCCTTACTTGCTAAGATTTTCAAACCAAGGGTACCAAATGCGACACCACCCAAAAAGAGTGATGATTTTTTCGCAACTTTTGCGACGGTCAATACTTCTTTTAACATACTTATTTCCTCCTAGCTATTATTATATAGCAATTTAGATATAAAAGCAATTTAATTTTTGTACTTTGAAAAGTAATTATACTACTATTTAATTCTATTACAAATCATCCTAAAGTTGCTTTCATTTGCCTCTTTTGATACACTTAAACTATGAATACAAATCTCAAACCTAAACTTCAGCGTTTTGCTTCTGCGACTGTCTTTGCCTGTCCTATCTGTCAAGAAAATCTGACTCTGGTAGAGAACAGTCTCAAATGCAACAATCGTCATTCTTTTGACTTGGCTAAATTTGGCTATGTCAATCTGTCACCTCAAATCAAGCAATCTGCCAACTACGACAAGGAAAACTTTCAAAACCGCCAACAAATCCTAGAATCTGGATTTTATCAGGCTATTTTAGAAGATATTTCGGACTTACTAGCAGCTAATCCATCCGCAAAAACTGTCTTAGATATTGGTTGTGGCGAGGGCTTCTACTCTCGCAAACTCCAAGAAAGTCATCCTGACAAAACCTTCTATGCCTTTGATATTTCCAAAGATTCCGTCCAAATCGCTGCAAAGAGCGAACCCAACTGGGCAGTCAATTGGTTCGTTAGCGACTTGGCTCGTCTTCCTATAAAAGACGCCAGCATGGATATCCTACTAGATATCTTTTCACCTGCCAACTATGGAGAATTTCGTCGCGTTTTATCCAAAGACGGTATCTTAATAAAGGTTATCCCAACTAAAAATCACCTCAAGGAAATCCGTCAGAAGGTACAAGACCAGCTGACAAACAAGGATTATTCTAATCAAGATATCAAGGAGCATTTCCAGGAACATTTTACCATCCTATCTAGTCAAACTGCCTCTCTGACTAAAACTATCACAGCAGAGCAGCTCCAAGCCCTACTTAGTATGACTCCTCTCCTCTTTCACGTCGACCAGAGCAAGATTGACTGGAGCCAACTGACAGAGATTACCATTGAAGCAGAGATTTTGGTTGGGAAAACATTGTAAACTAGACTTCGCAAAAGTAGAAAACTTACTGAGAATCTTCAATATTACGAAAACGCATAAGAACAGGTACTCAAAAACCTTAATCTTATGCGTTTTGTTATGCAAAAATCACTGGAATTTCTATACACATTAAGCGGAAATCTTTGAAATCAATTCTCTTAATAACCATTGAATACCATATATTACATTTACCCCAAATATGATATAGGCCGTATAAATCAAGTATTTCGATTTCTTCTGCCTCAAAGAATAGATTTTGTACAAGATAAACAAATTTAAAATAATAAATAATAGAGACAAAATCTTCCCCCAAAAATCAATCTTAAAAGTACACAGTCAAGCATAGCTCTAAACTTTATTTTCGATTCGAGATAACAAACTTATCAATAAATAGCAAGTGAAATAAGGCCAGTACCAGACCCCAAACGCTACCACGAAAAGAGATTTCTTGATGATTGAGAGGAAACAAATCATGGTTACCTATATAGAGGCAGGTCAAAATGATAAATAAAATCCAAAATAAATCCGTCCATTTATATTTTGAAAAATATTTTTTCCACATAAAAACACCTTCTTTCCTACAATCATATTATAATACTTTGTGTAAGCGAATACAAGGAATATGAGGTAATCAACTACAAAGAAACATGAGGTTGAAAGAGAGTAAAAGCAGTATTTCTAAGCTTTAACTGTATCTATGATTTCTATCTTTTTAAGACAAGATTGACCCAAATCCACAGCATTTAAAAAAGCGAATTTCAATCGAAACTCGCTTTTTTACAAAATGTATTAGTATGAATTTGTATCTTATACTCAATGAAAATCAAAGAGCAAACTAGGAAGCTAGCCGCAGGCTGTACTTGAGTACGGCAAGGCAACGCTGACGTGGTTTGAATTTGATTTTCGAAGAGTATTAGTTCAAGTGCCAGATATCTTCGTTGTACTGAGCGATTGTACGGTCAGATGAGAAGAATCCTGCTTTAGAAATGTTAACGATAACTTTATCCAACCATGCGTCACGGTCTTCGTAGTCAGCCAACATTTGCTCTTTCACTTTGATGTAATCTTCCAAGTCAAGAAGAGTCATGAACCAGTCTTTGTTGATCAATTCATTGTAAAGACGTTCCAAGCGCTCTTTGTTTCCAGCTGCAAGAACTGCATCGCTAACGATGAAGTCAACCAATGGTTTGATAGCTTCACGAGCGTAGAATTCGCTTGATTTGTAAGCTGCTTTTGCGTAAAGGTCGATAACAGTTTCTGAATCTTCACCAAAGATGTAGATGTTTTCATCACCAACCAACTCAGCGATCTCCACGTTAGCTCCGTCCATAGTACCAAGAGTCAAAGCTCCGTTCAACATGAATTTCATGTTACCAGTACCTGAAGCTTCTTTAGAAGCAAGTGAGATTTGTTCTGAGATATCACATGCTGGGATAAGGAAGCTTGCTGCAGTAACGTTATAGTTTTCAACCATAACTACTTGCAAGTGTGGAGCTACTGCTGGATCGTTAGCAATAACTTCTGACATGCAAAGGATCAAGTGGATGATGTCTTGAGCGATTGTATAGGCTGGAGCTGCTTTACCACCAAAGAAGATTGTGATTGGACGAGCAGGGATGTTACCAGCTTTGATGTCAAGGTATTTGTGAATCACGTACAAAGCGTTCATTTGTTGGCGTTTGTACTCGTGAAGACGTTTGATTTGGATGTCAAAGATAGAGTTTGGATTGATTTCCACACCTTGGTGTTCTTTCAAGTGACGAGCCAATTTACGTTTGTTGTGAGCCTTGATGCTTTCCAATTTTTCTTTGACAGCTGCTTTGTCTTCATAAGACAAAAGTTTTTCAAGCTCATCTGCTTCATGGTGCCAACCTTCTCCAAGAATCTCATCCAAGTAGTGAGACAATCTTGGGTTAGCATGCATAAGCCAACGACGGAAAGTAATACCGTTTGTTTTGTTGTTGAATTTTTCTGGGTAAAGGTCGTAGAAAGCTTTCAACTCAGAATTTTTCAAGATTTCAGTATGAAGTGCTGCTACCCCGTTAACACTGTATCCGTAGTGGATATCCATGTGAGCCATGTGAACACGTCCGCTCTCATCGATAATTTGAACAGCTGGATCTTTGTATTCTGCTTTCACACGACGGTCCAATTCTTCAATGATTGGTACCAAGTGAGGAACCACTTCTTGCAAGAATTCAAGAGGCCATTTTTCAAGGGCTTCAGCAAGGATTGTGTGGTTAGTGTAGGCAGTCATGCTACGAACGATTGAGATTGCTTCGTCAAGCTCGATACCACGTGCAGTCAAAAGACGGATCAATTCAGGGATAACCATTGATGGGTGAGTGTCGTTGATTTGTACAACAGCGTAGTCAGCAAGGTCATGCAAGTTGCTTCCTTTTTCGATTGCTTCGTCGATGATCAATTGCGCACCGTTTGAAACCATGAAGTATTGTTGGAAGATACGGAGCAATTCACCTTGACGGTCACTATCATCTGGGTAAAGGAAGAGAGTCAAGTTGCGAGCGATATCTGTCTTGTCAAAGTTGATACCATCTTTAATGATAGAAGAATCAACTGAATCCAAGTCAAACAAACGCAAGCGGTTTTTAGTTGCTGTTTCATAACCAGTAACATCAATATCGTAAAGAGTTGATGTCAAAGTAAAGTCTGCAAATGGTACTTGGTAGCTACGGCTTGAGCGAACCAACCAGTTTTGCTCTGTCAACCATGCATTTGGAATTGTTTCTTGTTGGTTGTTTTTAAGAACTTGTTGGAAAAGACCAAAGTGGTAGTTAAGACCAACACCGTCACCATTCAAACCAAGAGTCGCAATTGAGTCGATAAAGCAGGCAGCCAAACGTCCCAAACCACCATTACCAAGAGATGGTTCCAATTCAACTTCTTCAACTTCGATCAAGTCTTTACCTGCAGCAGCAAGTTCTTTTTTGACATCGTCGTAAAGACCAAGGTTGATCAAGTTGTTTGACAAGAGTTTACCAATCAAGAACTCAGCTGAGATATAGTAAACTTTCTTTTTACCAGTGTTAACTGGTTTTTGGCTGCTTGCAAGCTTGCTGTAGTTAAGAAGAGCAAGGTAAAGCTCTTCATTGCTACATTCTGCAATGGTTTTATTGTAACGATTTTGTACAAATTCTTGTAGTGATAACATGTTTAAGGTGTCTCCTGATATTGTATTATTTCTTTAATTCTACCAAATTTTCATTAATTCGTCGATAGATTGTTGTCAAGTCAAGCAAACCTTCCTCGACAGCTGGTGTCAATTGATCTTCAGTCATACGCCAAGACCAGTTTCCACCGAGGGTAGATGGGAAGTTCATACGAGCTGTCTCATCCAATTCTAGCAAATCTTGCATAGTTGCAATTGCCATGAAGCTAACTGATGAAAAGACTGTACGAAGCATAGCGTGTGGAACTGTTTCGTATTCTTTACGGTTAGTATAGCGAGCCATGTACTCACGAGTCGCATCATCAATCTCGTTACGGTACCAACCAAGGACCGTGTTGTTATCGTGAGTTCCTGTGTACATAACTGAGTTAGCAGGTGCCAAGTGTGGGCTATCGATACTTTCGTCTTCTGGATTGAAGGCAAATTGAAGAATCTTCATTCCTGGGAAGCCAGTACGTTCACGCAACTCAATAACTTCATCTGTCATGAAGCCAAGGTCTTCTGCGATGATGTTTAGCTCACCAAGTTCTTCCTTAACGGCTGCAAAAAGCTTGTAGCCCGGACCTTTCACCCACTCACCAGGTGCTGCTGTATCGGAACCAGCAGGGATTTCCCAGTAAGATTCGAAGCCGCGGAAGTGGTCGATACGAACGATATCATAGATTTTGAAGCTTTCACGCAAGCGTTCAATCCACCATTTATAGCCGTCTTTGTCCATTGCTTCCCAGTCATAGATTGGGTTACCCCAAAGCTGACCAGTTGCAGAAAACTCATCTGGTGGGCATCCTGCGATGCAAGTCGCCTTACCGTTGACATCTGTCTTGAAGAGATGTGGATTTGCCCACATATCGCTTGAATCTTCCGCTACGTAGATTGGCATGTCCCCAACGATTTCGATGTGGTTGTCGTTAGCGTAAGCTTTCAATTTCAACCATTGTTGGAAGAAGAAGTATTGAGTCACACGGTGGTAAACCAACTTGTCTGCCAATTGCTCACGGTAGCTTTCAAGTGCTGAAGCTTTACGAACGCGAGCATCAGCATCTGGCCATTCAGTCCAAGCAAGATTTTCAAAATGCTCTTTGATAGCCATATACTCAGCAAAGAGCTCAAGCCATGATTGGTTGTCTTGAGCAAATTTCTCAAAATCTTTAACATCTCCAACTTCAAAGAAACGTTTCACCGCTTTTTCTAAAAGAGGACGACGTGCATAGTAGATTTTAGCATAATCAACTTCAGACGCATCGCTACCAAAGTCAACTCCTTCAAGGTCACTTGCTTCCAACAAACCTTGCTCCACCAAGATATCCAAATCGATAAAATGAGTGTTTCCTGCGAAGGCTGAGAAAGATTGGTAAGGAGAGTCTCCGTAACTAGTTGTTCCTAATGGAAGGATTTGCCAGTAACGTTGTTTCGTGCGAACCAAGAAATCAACGAAGTCGTAAGCACTTTGACCAAATGATCCGATTCCGTAGGCTCCTGGGAGAGAAGAGATGTGCATCAACACACCACTTTGACGTTTTTTCATAAACAACACCTCGTGTATTTGTAGTTTAATTTTTCATTTTTGGGCGCAAACGTTTGCGTTAAGATAAGTATACTTCATTTTTGGAATAATTGCAAGCGGTTTTAAAAAAACTTTTTGATTATTTTTTAAAAAAACTTGTCCTTATTTATGTATACATATACATTTTTTCTTTTCTATTTACAAAATCTTCTTCAACTACAAATAGAAGGCTCAACTTAGCCTACTTTTGGTCTAGAGCAATTTATTTTTTGTTCAAAATCTAGGCAATCGTTTCCCTAAATAATTTCAGTAAAAGCATGAAAATATATTTTCTAACTTTTCTTCTATTATAAACAAATAAAACGCTTACCCTTTCCGTGAAATTTTTTTAAAATTTTTACAAAAAAACACTTGCAACCGTTTTCTATTTGTGCTATACTAGTCCCATAAAGGAAAACGTTTGCGTTTCCTCATTATAAAATTTGTTATTCTTTAGGAGGAATACACTATGTCATCTAAATTCATGAAGAGCGCTGCTGTGCTTGGAACTGCTACACTTGCTAGCTTGCTTTTGGTAGCTTGCGGAAGCAAAACTGCTGATAAACCTGCTGATTCTGGTTCATCTGAAGCGAAAGAAATCACTCTTTACGTTGAGGACCAATACAAAGCTTATGCTGAAACAGTAGCTAAAGCTTATAAAGAACAATCAGGAACAACAGTTAACATCAAATCTGGTGACCAAATGGGTGGGCTTGACAAACTTTCTCTTGACAACCAATCAGGTCAAGCTCCTGACGTTATGATGGCTCCATACGACCGTGTAGGTAGCCTTGGTACTGACGGACAACTTTCAGAAGTGAAATTGAGCGACGGTGCTAAAACAGATGATAAAACTAAATCTCTTGTAACAGCTGCTGACGGTAAAGTTTACGGTGCTCCTGCCGTTATCGAGTCACTTGTTATGTACTACAACAAAGACTTGGTAAAAGAAGCTCCAAAAACATTTGCTGACTTGGAAAACCTTGCTAAAGATAGCAAATACGCATTCGCTGGAGAAGATGGAAAAACTTCTGCTTTCCTAGCTGACTGGACAAACTTCTACTTTGCATACGGACTTCTTGCTGGTAACGGCGGTTACGTATTCGGACAAAACGGTAAAGACGCTAAAGACATCGGTCTTGCAAACGACGGCGCTATCAAAGGTGTAGAATACGCTAAAACTTGGTATGAAAAATGGCCTAAAGGTATGCAAGATACTGAAGGAGCTGGAAACCTAATCCAAACTCAATTCCAAGAAGGTAAAACAGCTGCTATCATCGATGGACCTTGGAAAGCTCAAGCCTTCAAAGACGCTAAAGTAAACTACGGTGTTGCAACTATCCCAACTCTTCCAAACGGAAAAGACTACGCAGCATTTGGTGGTGGTAAAGCTTGGATCATCCCATCAAGCACTAAGAACCTTGAAGCTGCTCAAAAATTTGTAGACTTCCTTGTTTCAACTGAACAACAAAAAGCCTTCTACGATAAAACTAATGAAATCCCAGCTAACACTGAAGCTCGTTCATACGCTGAAGGTAAAAATGATGAGTTGACAACAGCTGTTATCAAACAGTTCAAGAACGCTCAACCAATGCCAAACATCTCTCAAATGTCAGCTGTTTGGGACCCAGCTAAAACAATGTTGTTTGAAGCTGTAAGTGGTAAGAAAGATGCTAAAACAGCTGCTAACGATGCTGTAACATTGATCAAAGAAACAATCAAACAAAAATTTGGTGAATAAAAAATTTGTTCAAGGGGGGTGGAAATCAAATCCCCCTTTGAATTTATCAACAAAAACACAAATAGTTTAGGTTTTATCTAGAAACCAGTATCCTATGAAAGGAGTTATTATGGAAAAGCAACAACCTAGTAAAGCAGCCCTGCTGTCTATCATTCCTGGGTTAGGACAGATTTACAATAAACAAAAGGCCAAAGGTTTTATCTTCCTTGGTGTAACCATCGTATTTGTCCTTTATTTCCTAGCACTTGCAGCCCCTGAATTGAGCAATCTCATCACTCTTGGTGACAAGCCAGGTCGTGACAATTCCCTCTTTATGCTGATTCGTGGTGCCTTCCATTTAATCTTTGTAGTCGTTTATGTACTCTTTTATTTCTCAAATATTAAAGATGCACATACAACTGCTAAACACATTAACAATGGTATTCCAGTAGCACTTACCTTTAAAGAAATGATCAAAGGAATCTATGAAAATGGCTTCCCTTACCTCTTGATCATTCCATCTTATATTGCAATGACTTTTGCGATTATCTTCCCAGTTATCGTAACCTTGATGATTGCCTTTACCAACTACGACTTCCAACACTTGCCACCAAACAAATTGTTGGACTGGGTTGGTTTGACAAACTTTACAAACATTTGGAGCTTGAGTACCTTCCGTTCAGCCTTTGGTTCTGTTCTTTCTTGGACTATCATCTGGGCTTTATCTGCCTCAACTTTGCAGATCGTGATTGGTATCTTCACAGCTATCATTGCTAACCAACCATTTATCAAAGGAAAACGTATCTTTGGTGTTATTTTCCTTCTTCCTTGGGCTGTCCCAGCCTTCATCACTATCTTGACATTCTCAAACATGTTTAATGATAGTGTCGGTGCTATCAACACTCAAGTCTTGCCGATCTTTGCTAAATTCCTTCCTTTCCTTGATGGGGCTCTTATTCCTTGGAAAACAGACCCTACTTGGACAAAGGTTGCCTTGATTATGATGCAAGGTTGGCTTGGATTCCCATACATCTACGTTTTGACTTTAGGTATCTTACAATCTATTCCTAACGACCTTTACGAAGCAGCTTATATTGACGGTGCTAATGCTTGGCAAAAATTCCGCAACATCACTTTCCCAATGATCTTGGCTGTTGCAGCACCTACTTTGATTAGCCAATACACCTTCAACTTTAACAACTTCTCTATCATGTACCTCTTCAATGGTGGAGGACCTGGTAGTGTCGGAGGTGGAGCTGGTTCAACCGATATCTTGATCTCATGGATCTACCGTTTGACAACAGGTACATCTCCTCAATACTCAATGGCGGCAGCTGTTACCTTGATTATCTCTATCATTGTCATCTCAATCTCTATGATCGCATTCAAGAAACTACACGCATTTGATATGGAGGATGTCTAAGATGAATAACTCAATTAAACTCAAACGTAGACTGACTCAAACTCTTACTTACCTCTACTTAATTGGCCTATCAATCGTGATTATCTATCCACTTTTGATTACCATCATGTCAGCCTTTAAAGCAGGTAACGTCTCAGCCTTTAAACTAGATACTAATATCGACCTCAATTTTGATAACTTTAAAGGCCTCTTCACTGAAACCTTGTACGGTACTTGGTACCTCAACACTTTGATTATCGCCTTAATTACTATGGTTGTTCAAACAAGTATCATCGTACTTGCTGGTTATGCTTACAGCCGTTACAACTTCTTGGCTCGTAAACAAAGTTTGGTCTTCTTCTTGATTATCCAAATGGTGCCAACCATGGCCGCTTTGACAGCCTTCTTCGTTATGGCACTTATGTTGAACGCCCTTAACCACAGCTGGTTCCTCATCTTCCTCTACGTTGGTGGTGGTATCCCAATGAATGCTTGGCTCATGAAAGGCTACTTCGATACAGTGCCAATGTCTCTAGACGAATCTGCAAAACTAGACGGTGCAGGACACTTCCGCCGCTTCTGGCAAATTGTTCTTCCACTTGTTCGCCCAATGGTTGCCGTACAAGCTCTCTGGGCCTTCATGGGACCTTTCGGGGACTACATCCTCTCTAGTTTCTTGCTTCGTGAGAAAGAATACTTTACCGTTGCCGTAGGTCTCCAAACCTTCGTTAGCAATGTGAAAAACATGAAGATCGCCTACTTCTCAGCAGGTGCTATCCTCATCGCCCTTCCAATCTGTATTCTCTTCTTCTTCCTACAAAAGAACTTTGTTTCAGGACTTACAAGTGGTGGCGACAAGGGATAATATATCCCCGCCACCCTTTTTCATTTTGAAGCTTGTGACTATAAAACTATCCTTGTAGCAAGCAATTCATCTCCTAGACTTGAAATAAAGCACATTTCTCTATATAATAATACTCATATAGAAAACACCTTTTAGAAAGATACCTATGCTTCCATATCCATTTTCCTATTTTTCAAGTATTTGGGGATTTCGTAAGCCCCTGTCCAAACGTTTCGGACTCAACTGGTTCCAACTTCTCTTTACCAGTATCTTCCTTATCAGCTTATCTATGGTACCTATTGCCATCAAAAACAGCTCGCAGGAGACTTATCCGCTAGAAACCTTTATCGATAATGTCTATGAACCATTGACAGATAAGGTTGTACAGGATCTCTCTGAACACGCTACAATTGTTGATGGCAAATTAACTTATACTGGAACAGCTAGTCAAGAGCCTTCTATTGTGATCGGTCCAAGTCAAAGCAAGGAATTACCTAAAGACTTGCAACTGCATTTCGATACGAATGAGCTCGTCATCAGCAAGGAAAGTAAAGAGCTGACCCGTATCTCTTACCGAGCGATTGAGACTGAGAGTTTCAAAAGTAAAGACAGCTTGACCCAAGCCATTTCTAAAGACTGGTACCAGCAGAATCGTGTCTATATCAGTCTCTTTCTAGTTCTCGGTGCTAGCTTCCTCTTTGGTTTGAATTTCTTTATCGTCTCTCTAGGAGCGAGTCTTCTCCTTTATATCACTAAGAAATCACGCCTCTTTTCATTTAGGACCTTTAAAGAGTGCTACCATTTTATCTTGAACTGTTTAGGATTACCAACACTGATTACGCTTATTTTGGGACTATTTGGCCAAAATATGACAACTCTCATCACTGTACAAAACATTCTTTTTGTTCTGTATCTGGTTACTATCTTTTATAAAACGCATTTCCGTGATCCAGATTACCATAAATAGGAGATTTTTATGCCCGTTACGATTAAAGACGTGGCCAAGGCTGCTGGTGTTTCGCCTTCAACCGTAACCCGTGTTATTCAAAACAAATCAACCATTAGCGACGAAACAAAAAAACGCGTTCGCAAGGCTATGAAGGAGCTCAATTACCACCCCAACCTCAACGCTCGTAGCTTGGTAAGTAGCTATACTCAAGTTATCGGCTTGGTCCTTCCTGACGACTCAGACGCCTTCTATCAAAATCCTTTCTTCCCATCTGTCCTCCGTGGTATCGCCCAAGTCGCTTCTGAAAACCACTATGCTATTCAGATTGCAACAGGTAAAGATGAAAAAGAGCGCCTTAAAGCTATTTCACAGATGGTTTACGGTAAACGTGTGGATGGTTTGATTTTCCTTTATGCCAAAGAAGAGGACCCTTTGGTTAAGTTAGTAGCAGACGAGCAATTTCCTTTCCTTATCTTAGGTAAATCTCTATCTCCCTTCATTCCGCTTGTCGATAATGACAATGTCCAAGCTGGTTTTGATGCGACAGAGTATTTTATCAAAAAAGGTTGCAAGCGAATTGCCTTCATTGGAGGGACTAAGCGACTCTTCGTAACACAAGACCGTCTGACAGGTTACGAGATGGCTCTAAAACAACACCAACTTCCTCTCGATACTAATCTGACTTGCTTTGCTACTGAATTTCTTGAAGATAATGGTTATCGCTTTAGTAGACTTCTCTTCAAACACGATTCAAATATTGACGCTATTATTACCATTGATAGTCTCCTTGCTGCAGGGGTCTGTGATTACATCGCAAAACACCAGCTGGATGTCCCTGTTCTCAGCTTCGACTCAGTCAATCCCAAGCTCAACTTGGCAGCCTATGTCGATATCAATAGCCTAGAACTTGGTCGAACATCATTTGAAACGATTCTTCAGATTATCAACGATGCTAAGAGCAATAAACAAATTTGTTACCGTCAATTAATCGCCCACAAAATTATCGAAAAATAAAAACCAGCTCGCGCTGGTTTTTTTAGTCACTAATTTTCTGTTTCAACGAATCGTCCCAGAATATGGACATTCTCAGATACAGAGACAAAGGCACCTGGATCCACCTGTTTCATAATGAGTTTAAATTCATTAAACTCTGCACGTGTAATGACAGTAATTAAAACTGCCTTTCTCTCGTGATTATAGGTTCCTTCTGCATCGTGGATCATGGTTGCTCCGCGGTGCAATTTTTTATGGATTTTCTCAATTACTTTATCTGGATGATTGGTCACAATCATGGCCTGCATGCGTTTTTGCTTGGTAAAGACCGCATCTGTCACACGGCTAGAGACAAAGATGGTAATCATAGAATAGAGAGCGTATTTCCATCCAAAGGTCAAACCTGCTATCAGCATGATGGTCCCATTGACCAAGAAAGAAATACTACCGACATTCTTACCTGTTTTCTTGCGAATAGTCAGGCTGACGATATCCGTCCCACCACTGGAGATATTGTTTCGAAGAGCAAAACCAATCCCCAAGCCCATGACAACACCCCCAAAAAGGGCATTGATAATAGGATCCTCTGTCAAGGTCGCCACAGGGACAAACTGGATAAAGAAGGAACTCATAGATACCGTGATAAAGGTAAAGACGGTGAACTTATGGCCAATCTGATACCAAGCCAAGACCATCAAAGGAAAATTAATGGCGTAGAAGGTCAGCGAAATCGGAATATGAAAACCAAACCAGTGATTACTCAAGGCAGAGATAATCTGTGCCAAACCTGTCGCACCACTCGAATACACATGCCCTGGTTGGAAAAAGAAATTGACCGCTACTGCTGATAAAAAACCATAGACCAGAGAAGCCGAAATCTTCTCATCGTATTTTTCACGAGAGATGCTTTGTAAGACACGTAAAATTTTTATCTGATGAGCAAAGCGGCGCAGATAATAGCGCCACCGCTTAATTCGTTTTGCTTGTTTCATCTTCTTCTACTTGTAAGCTGAGTTCCTCTAGTTGTTTGAGAGCTACTGTTGAAGGAGCTTGTGTCATTGGGTCACTTGCCTTATTGTTCTTAGGAAAGGCAATGACTTCACGGATATTTTCTTCTCCAGCAAGCAACATAACAAAACGGTCAAGCCCGATAGCCAAACCACCGTGTGGTGGGAAACCATAGTCCATGGCTTCAAGAAGGAAGCCAAACTGGTCATTTGCTTCTTCTGCTGAGAAACCAAGAGCCTTGAACATGCGTTCTTGAAGGTCTTTTTGATTGATACGAAGGCTACCACCACCAAGCTCATAACCGTTCAAGACGATATCGTAAGCAATGGCACGAACCTTAGCTAAATCACCTTCTAATTCGTGAGCAGTCTCTTCTTGTGGAAGGGTAAAAGGATGGTGGGCGCTCATGTAGCGACCTTCTTCTTCAGACCATTCAAACATTGGCCAATCAACCACCCAAAGGAAGTTGAATTTATCATTGTCAATCAAACCAAGCTCTTTGGCAATACGTCCACGAAGGGCACCGAGCGTTGCATTGGCCACTTCAAGCGTATCTGCCACAAAGAGAACGAGGTCCTTATCTTCAAGAGCAAGCGCTGTTGTCAATTCTGCTTGGATGCCTGCCAAGAACTTAGCAACTGGTCCATTTAATTCTCCATCAACTACCTTGACCCAAGCAAGACCTTTGGCACCGTACTGTTTGGCTACTTCCGTCATCTTGTCGATGTCTTTACGTGAATAGTTGTCCGCATCGCCTTTGACCACAATGGCTTTTACAGCAGGTGCTTCTGAAAAGACTTTGAAGTCAACACCTTTGACCACTTCTGTCAAGTCCTGAAGCAACATGTCAAAACGGGTATCAGGTTTGTCAGAACCATAAAGAGCCATAGCATCGTCATACTTCATACGAGGGAATGGAAGCGTTACTTCGATGCCTTTTGTTTCCCTCATCACACGCGCAATCAATCCTTCTGTGATATCTTGGATTTCTTGCTCAGTAAGGAAAGATGTTTCCAAGTCGACCTGAGTGAACTCAGGCTGGCGGTCACCACGCAAGTCCTCGTCACGGAAACATTTAACAATTTGGTAGTAACGGTCAAAACCAGCATTCATCAAGAGCTGTTTCGTTATTTGTGGACTTTGAGGAAGAGCGTAAAAATGCCCTTTATTAACACGAGACGGCACCAAATAGTCACGCGCCCCTTCAGGAGTTGACTTAGAAAGGAATGGTGTCTCCACGTCGATAAACTCCAACTCATCCAAGTAATTTCGGATAGAGTGGGTCACCTTAGCACGAAGTTTAAGATTTTCCAACATTTCTGGGCGACGAAGGTCAAGGTAACGGTAACGCAAACGCGTATCGTCATTGGCCTCAATACCATCCTTAATCTCAAATGGTGTTGTCTTAGCTGTATTCAACACTGTCAGAGCTGTCACGTTTAACTCAACTGCACCAGTTGGCAACTTATCATTGGCTTGCTCACGCGCAGCAACCTGACCTGTCACCTCGATAACAAATTCGCTACGAAGGCTTTCAGCTGTTGCCATGACCTCTGCAGATACTTTTTCAGGGTTGATAACCAACTGCATGATTCCTTCACGGTCACGAAGGTCGATAAAGATCAAACCACCAAGGTCACGACGACGGCCAACCCATCCTTTCAAGGTCATTTCTTGTCCGATGTGTTCCTCACGAACACGACCAGCATACATACTACGTTTCATGTTTTCTCTCCTCTTTTATTCTGTTACTATTTTACCATAAAAGCGCAGGCTCTTCATGAAAATCATCAGAAAAGTTTGCTAGTCTTTAAAAATCAGGTAAAGTCCCTAAAAATTAGCGCTAATACAAAAATCCGATGAAGTTCACCGGACTCTTTTATTTTGAATTTTTGCCTGCTTTACGCTTTTCAGCAATTTCGGCTGCCTTTCGAGGCAAGACAATCTCCGTTGTGTAAGCTGTCCCAAAACGCCAGATACCAGCAATAGGGGCAAAGACCACTGCTAGATGGCTATAAAAGAAATCGCCCTTAAAGGCATAAGCTAGCGCCCCAATGATGAAAAATAGAACAACTGCCTGAATCACTGCTAATAAAATTACTCGTTTCATGTGACCTCCTGACTCTATTATAGCATGAGAATCATCAAAAAGCCGACTAAATTATTCAAAGCGTGGAGAGAAATACTGTAGACCAGACCTTTTCTGCTAATATAGGCCAATCCCAAACTAAAACCAAGGCTAAAATAGACAAAAAATTGTTGCACATCACCTGGGAAATGAATCAAGGTAAACAGAACACTGGATACCAGAAGAAAAATCAGAGTTTGTTTACTATTGTCCTGCTTAGGAAAGAGGTAGCGTGCCAACATCCCTCTAAAGATAAGTTCTTCCGTCAAAGGAGCAAAAATAACGACCGCAAAGAAGGAGAAGAGTGGTTGAGACAAGGTCAAGTCTGTCGCTATTTGTTGATTTACTGAAGGATCATCTGGCAAGAAAAACTGGACAACTAGAGATAAGAACCAAACCAAGGCAGGAAGCCAAATAAATCGGTTAAAGCCACTCTTCTCAATATGAACAGGAGCTTTCTGGTACCATTTGTAAATGCCGTACACATAAACTCCAGCCAAGGCCACATAGAGTAAGGTAACAGCATAGGGGGAAGCGCCTAAGGCAAGAGACGTAGTCGCGAGCCCCTGAATGAAGCCATAGATGAATAAAAAGGATAGAATGGCTAGAAGAAACCAGCCAAGGTTTTTAAGTAATTTCATAAAGGTCTCCTATCTTGCTTTATAGCTGTTTTTCAATACAAAGAGGTTTGCTATCCCTAACACAAGTACCCAGGCAAGTAACATGCCGATATTAGAAAAGGATATTTCCCCACCTTTTTTATTTAAAAGATTTACAATAGGACCGACGAACGAGTAATCCAACACTTTCTGAGCCGTATCATTTTGAAGAGCAATCATAGGTAAAAAAGAGACAATTAACATAGGGAAGATACTATAAACTTGCGCTTTAGATTGAGTATCTGACACCGCACCGATTAGAAGGTTGAGAAAAATAATACTAATCGTTGCTAGGAGCAAATAGATAACGTAGGCAAATAAATAACCAGATATATCTACTTTAAGATAGATGGGAAGTACAATCATAGCAAGTAACATTATCAGAATAGGGAGAACAAGCATACTAAGAGTATATTCTGTTGCTGTCACACCACTTAGAATGAGTGATTTAAGATTGCGCTTTTCCTTATCTTCTGCCATCATAATCGATACCATATAACCACTTCCCATGCTCAAGACCATCGTCAAGCTAGCAGATAGTAAAAATAGGCTCAATTGTCCATTCTTATTTAAAAATTCATTATATAAAACAGCAATACCAAAAGGCATCAATAAAGTCGCTAACAAAGTTGAATTGCTAATAAGAACTTGCACTCTTAACCATAGTAGGGCATTTAATTTTCTATACATCTAACTTTTCTCCTGTCAATCTGATAAAGATTTCTTCTAGAGTTGGCTCACAAGAGTGGACCACCATCAAATCTGTCGTGTCTAAATGTGGCAATTCTTCAAATGGAACTATCTGTTCTCGTCCATCTTTATAAACCACACGTACTTTCTTATCCACATGATACTTCTGGATAATATCTTGCGGACTTCCATACTCTATTAAATTACCCTTATTTAAAAGAGATAAACGATCACAAAGCAGAGTTGCCTCATTCATATCATGCGTGGTCAGAAAGATAGTTGTCCCCGCCTGCTTTAATTCTTGAAGTAGGGTATGAATCATCTTAGATGTTGTAGGGTCTAAGCCACTGGTCGGCTCATCTAGAAAGAGAATCTTAGGTGCATTAAGAAGGGCACGAGCCAAGAACATTCGTTGTTTCATTCCTGTAGATAGTTTTTCTGCGATAACATCTTTAGCATCTGCCAATCCAACCTGTTGGAGCACCTGAACTACTCTATCTGACTTGAGACCATATAACTTAGCGTAGATTAGAAGATTTTTGTAAAGACTCATCTTTTCATAAAAACCACTGCCATCACTAACAATACCAATTTGTTCCAAATCATTTGAGGTTAAATCTTGAGAATTCTTGCCTAACAAAACTGTTTTACCTTGATCTGCAGCCAACTGACCTGTTAAGACATTGATCATGGTTGTTTTACCTGAGCCAGAAGGTCCAAGAAAACCAAAGATTTCACCCTCCTTAATCTCAAAAGAAATCTGATGAAGAGCTTTTTTGCTCCCAAAACTTTTGCTTACATTTTCAACACGAATCATAAAAACTCCTTTATTTGAAATAGCGTTTTACCATAGGTAACTGCATCACATTGATATAAATATGGATCACTCCTACCAGCAAGAAGGCTAGTAACTGAATCTCTCCTGTCAGTAAAGAAAAGAGAGCAATCAGAAAGTAGAGACCTGGCAAGACATAGTTATTTAATTGGAATAAAATCCGAAAACTCTGTTCCAAATTAGCCTTGCGCTCCCCTTCATCGTAAGAATCGAAATGCTCCAAGATATCCTTTGGTGTAGAGAAAAACACCAAACCAATCTGACGAACAATCGCAATAGTCTTAAAAAGATAATTTTGAGCATTGAAAACCAACACTAATCCCAAAAAGGAAAGGGATAAGGTTATATGGCTTATATCGAGTACAATTACTTCACTTCCTGAAATGAAGAGAGCCAATAAAATCGCTACGCTTGCACTATTAAAAGCAATAGTTCCAAACTCAAGATTACGATTCATTTGCACATAATATGTTTCATTCAGATCATCATCCATTTCCTCTTGATACAAGGAGTGAAATTTTCTGCTTTTCTTTAGGAAATTGAACGTCAAAAGAAGACTAATGAAACCTATCAGTAAACAAATAGCTGATATCCATGGTATCAAGACTTTCACATCTAACATAATTTCGTGGGATTCGGCACGTGCCTTAAACATCCCTACAAACATGCCCAAGAAACCTCCCAAGACAACAGACATTAAAAATAACAACAATCCACGTTTATTTTTCTTTTTCATATTCATTCTCTTTCTAAACTAAACCAATCCAACTAACCACTGACCAAAGGCTTTACCTGATTCATAAATAGCTGTCAAGCCCTCTGTTCCCAGTGATACTAAAATCAAACAAACAGCAAACAAGAGAATAGCTTGGTTTCTTGCTTTTGTCTCACTAGCTCCCAGAGGCTCTTTACTTAGCCAACCAGCAAGATAGGCATACAGAGTGACTGTCAAAATCCCAAATTCAGTCGAGGAAAGAAACAAGAACAGCATCACTAAACGAACCACGATAGTTTTGATATTAAAATAATTTCCTAAACCTGCACAGACACCTGCAAGTTCTTTGTTCTCAGTATCTACTTGAAAACCTGCTAAAAACTCTTTCATATTCATTCTCCTTATTCACTTGCTAGATTTTTGGATTTCTTTTCAATCCAGTCAACGACTGGGATGAGGGCAAAGTAGACCCAAATAAATTGGTCACTTTGATAGGGACTAAACCAGCCTAGGTCCATCCCAATCAGTAGAAACACGCTGACTAATA
Organism: Streptococcus mitis; assembly: GCF_047462815.1. Classification (GTDB taxonomy): domain Bacteria; phylum Bacillota; class Bacilli; order Lactobacillales; family Streptococcaceae; genus Streptococcus; species Streptococcus mitis_DO. Next base: position 37,464 of record NZ_JASHFB010000011.1, on the reverse strand, counting down.
GAGCTATGGCAACTACATAATAGATTACTTTATACTTGTTCATCATCTTTCTCCTTTTTCTTCAACCGATTGAAAATGGACAAGAGGACTAAGTTAATCCAAAACAAATACTTACTTTCAACAAAATAGAACCAACCCAGTAATGTTCCAATCATAGCCAAGGCATTCACAATAAGGGCAAGAACACTCATATAATAAACCACTCTATACATGTTCATCACTCATCCTCCTCCAAGCGAAATACCGATTCGACTGTTTCGTTGAAAATCTGAGATATTTTCAAGGCAATCACAACGGATGGGGTGTATTCGTCCCGTTCTAATAGGCTAATGGTCTGTCTGGAAACCTCTGCTAGCTTGGCTAGTTCGGTTTGATTGAGGCCATCGCGAGCCCGCAGCTCTTTTAGACGATTTTTTAGTTGCATGTTACACACCTACTTTCCGTCAAATTCAACGGTTTGGATATCCTCAATGCGTTGTAGTTTGAATTTTTCTTTTCCTTTTTTATCAACACGACGTAGCTTGACCCATTCCTCATCAACATCTACAACTTCCCAGTTATCTGTTCCAAAAACTTGTCCAACGATTGTCGGTGTTTTCCCAATCAATTCTTTTAATAATCTTGACATTTCTTTATTTCCTTTCTGTTTTTGCTCAATTCTTTTGATTTTATTCTCTAATTTCTTGACCCTTTGGGTATGATAGAGATAAAACATAATCACAAGAGGTACAAATCCTAATGCCCACATAATCGTTCCCTGCTCCTTTTCTCTTAACTTGATTATATTGTAACACATCTTTTTCTTTTTGACAAGTATATTTGTCAAAAAGTTTATGATTTTTGTCATTTTGCAAAAGAAAAAGGTCAGGAGTAAAATCCTGACCAGTTTATCTACTATTAAAAGCCTAATTTTTCAAAGATTTCTGAGAAGTTTTGGCTGATAGCATCAAGTGATACTTGCACTTCTTCTCGTGTTTGGTTGTTCTTGACCGTTACTTGTCCGCTTTCGACTTCACTCTCTCCTAGGGTGATGAGGGTCTTAGCCGCAAAGACATCGGCTGACTTGAACTGAGCTTTGAGTTTACGGTTGAGGTAATCACGCTCTGCTTTGAAACCTTGTTGGCGAAGGGCCTGTACCAACTCCAAAGCCTTAACATTTGCTCCTTCCCCCAAGACTGCGATATAGACATCTAGGGCGTTTTCGATAGGGAGGGCCACACCTTGCTTTTCAAGAATGAGAAGCAGGCGCTCTACACCAAGTCCAAAACCAAAGCCAGCAGTTTCAGGGCCTCCAAAGTAAGAAACCAAACCATCGTAACGACCACCCGCACAGACTGTCAGGTCATTGCCCTCAATCTCAGTGATAAACTCGAAAATCGTGTGGTTATAGTAATCCAGACCACGCACCATATTGGTATCGATGATGTAGTCTACTCCAAGATTTTCCAACATCTGACGCACAGCATCAAAATGAGCTTGGCTTTCTTCATCAAGGAAGTCTAAGATAGAAGGCGCATTCTCTACTGCCACCTTGTCTTCTTTTTCCTTAGAGTCCAAGACACGAAGAGGATTTTCCTCCAAACGACGTTGGCTATCCTTAGACAAGGTCTCCTTGAGCGGTGTCAAATAGTCAATCAAGGCTTGACGGTAGGCTGCACGGCTCTCAGGATTTCCAAGAGTATTGAGGTGTAGTTTGACACCTTGGATGCCGATTTCTTTCAAGAAATGGGCTGCCATAGCGATGGTTTCCACATCAGTAGCTGGATTGCTAGAGCCAAAACACTCAACACCAATCTGGTGGAATTGGCGCAAACGCCCTGCCTGTGGACGCTCATAGCGGAACATAGGGCCCATGTAGTAGAACTTGCTTGGCTTTTGCACTTCTGGGGCAAAGAGTTTATTTTCCACATAGGAACGGACAACTGGCGCTGTTCCTTCTGGACGGAGGGTAATATGGCGGTCACCCTTGTCATAGAAATCGTACATTTCCTTGGTTACGATATCCGTTGTATCTCCGACAGAGCGACTGATAACCTCGTAATGCTCAAAAATAGGCGTACGCACTTCTGCATAGTTATAGCGCTTGAAAATCTCACGGGCAAAGCCCTCAACGTACTGCCACTTGGCAGATTCAGCAGGTAAAATATCCTGCGTTCCTTTTGGTTTTTGTAATTTCATAGGGAATCCTCTTTAAACTTAATAGTCTTATTTTACCATAAATAGAGGGATTAAAACAGTGAGAAAAAAATTAGGATTTATACTCAATGAAAATCAAAAAGCAAACTAGGAAGTTAGCCGCAAGCTGTACTTGAGTACGGTAAGGCGAAGCTGACGTGGTTTGAAGAGATTTTCGAAGAGTATTAGATATCATTTTTGAGATTAATAACTGTCAAAAGAATAGCCAGGAAGGAAAGACCAACAAATAGCATCCAAGTCAACTGTATATTCCATACGGCAACAAGTGAAAAACAAGCTGTTCCCACAGGTATAGACAAGGTAAACAATAAACCCAAAAAATTACTGGTACGAGCTAGAACCTCTGGAGCTAGATTTTTCATGAGCATGGCACTAATCTTTGGTTGAACTTTACCAGACACATACAGAGTTAAAAAGAGAAATAGCAAACCAAGCACGACTTGATTGAATACGTTAGCCAGACCAATTAGAGTGAGTCCTACGGTAGCCCACATCATCAATCTAGGCAAGGACTGCTTCCCAAAATAATCATTGCCCGTAAGGCTACTGATGATGATTGCTAACAAAGCACAGAATTGACTGATAAATAATGCCTCTGTGTAAGAAAAGTCCAAAAGAGAATGGCTCAAAAAGAAGATGTTATAGATGCTTCCTAAAGCGCCACCCAAGGCATTGATAAGCAAGACAGCAAAGAGCATAAAACCAAAGTTTTTCTGTCCACTTTTAAGAAAAACGAGACGTAAATTTCGATAAATCGTTAGAAATTGATCTTTGATAGGAAGCTTCTCATTTTTTAGGATTTCGCCATCAGCAGATGACATTGACAGGCTTAATTTTCTTCTTCCCAAAAAGAGAACAGAGGCTGATACTAGGAAAAAGCAAGCATTAATTCCCGCAACGAGAGAAAAATTGTTGACCGATAAACCTAAGAGCCATACTCCAAAAGCTTGACCACCAATAGCTGAAATATAGGTGATGAACTGTGAAAAAGAGTAAGCTTCCATCAGATCATCTTCAGCTACTTTTTCCTTAATAAGAGGCATGCGCAAGCCACCAGCAAAATCACTGATGACATCACTAATGACATTGATTAAACACAGGCTAGAAAAGGCAAAGAGACTAGCTTGCTGAACAACTAGGGCTGCTAGAAAAAATAAAACCGCCTGAAACAAACCACTATAGGCCATCCATTTGACCTTGTTCCTCGTGTAATCTGCCCGAATCCCTACAAAAACTGTAAAGAGAGTCGGAAGAAGCATGACAATATTCGCCATAGCAACAGCAAAAGAGGCTTGTGGCAAGGTCGATGCATAGACGATAAAGACCAGGTTGAAAATCGAAGCACCAAAAGCATTGAAGAAGCGTGACAAAGTCAAGAGACGATAAGCTTGATTTCTGAACAATAGTTTCATAGGTAATCTCCCTTCTTGTTCGAAGTTCTTATGTAAAGTATGACTATAGTATAGCACTTAGAAATTCTAGAGGAAAAACTTTTGAATATATGCAACAAATGAAATGAGCAAAAAGAAACGATAGAATTTCTCCAGTGACACGAGAGAGCTCAACAATTCTATCACTTAAAATTTCAAATAATTTTCTTAGTTTGCAGATATTCAACAATCTGTCGTTTTTCTATAGTATTCGGCAGATTTGTGACAGCCAAGCATCTCAAAAATACGGACAGCATCTTCCATCTTTTTCTGACCTTCCTTGACTCTGCCCTGCTTGCTATCAAGGAGACCTTCCGCCCACAAATAGACAATTCGGAAATAGGTCTCATTTTCCTTGTAGAAATGCTCTTTGATGACACGTTTAAAATAAGAGGCATTGGTAAATTCTTCACACTCAATGCTGGCTAAAAAACCATTCAATAGCATAGTGTGAAAAAGGTTTCGATTACCAGACATTTCCATTAGAAAATCAGATTTTCGGACCATTTCTCGTACATATCTAGTAAAAAGAGAAACAGATAAAAAGGGAGAACTGACTGAGAACAAATTGAGTTCATAGATTCCCCAAATATCGGTAGAAAACAAATAGTCATGAAGGACTTTCCCTTCCTCTGCCGTTAACTCAACCGTTTCATCCATACTCTTCATATAAGACTTGATAATAATGGCATTTAGAATATGCTTCTGCTTGTTTTGAGAATAGGCATGCTTTTGATATTCCTTACGATACAGGTCTTCGAGAGGTGCTATATTCTTTATATCCAAGACATCTGTGATTTCTTTTCTCAACTCAGAATCTGTATCATACTGAAAACCTCTCGCCAAAAAGAGGATTTCCTCTACACTGGCAGATATATTTCCCAGAGCAAATAGAAACTTTTCCACCGAAAGCTCACTCTGACCAGTTTCAAATCGGGACAACATAGACGGAGAAAATTGTCCCCCAGTCGCCTGTCTCAGCGAGATATTTCTTGACTCTCGTAATTGTCTAAAGACTTTTCCAATCTGCTCCATAGGCTTCCCCTTGATTCCGTATTTTCTTCATTTTATCATATTTTTCAGAAAATTCATCAAAAACTTGCCAAATTGTCAGAATTATGAGAAAATAGAGGATATTTATCACGTGGAGGGACTGTAATGAGAGAGGATATCAAAATCAATGACCGCGCTTTGGCCATACAAGACCAAATTATCGAAAAACTAGAGAAGGTTTTTGATACAGATGTGGAATTGGATGTTTACAATCTAGGTCTGATTTATGAAATCAATCTGGATGAAACGGGGCTCTGCAAGATTGTCATGACCTTCACCGATACTGCCTGCGATTGTGCCGAAAGCCTGCCTATTGAAATCGTTGCAGGTCTCAAACAAATCGAGGGTATCGAAGATGTCAAGGTTGAAGTTACCTGGTCGCCTGCCTGGAAAATCACACGAATCAGTCGCTACGGCCGTATTGCCCTTGGACTGCCACCTCGTTAATACTCTTCAAAAATCTCTTCAAACCACGTCAGCGTCGTCTTGTCGTAGGTATATGTTACTGACTTCGTCAGTTCTATCTGCGACCTCAAAACAGTGTTTTGAGCTGACTTCGTCAGTTCTATCTACAACCTCAAAGCAGTACTTTGAGCAACCTGCGGCTAGCTTTCTAGTTTGCTCTTCGATTTTTATTGAGTATAAGCAGGCAAATCACTTTTGGAGATGAAAAGAAGCAAGCCGAAGTTGGCTTGCTTTTTGAGTTTATTTCTTACCTGACTTGTCCATATTCCAGAAGTCTGTCACGGCTCCACGAGAAGCAGATGATACGATATGGGCGTATTTACCGAGGACACCACGGCTGTAGAGTGGTGGCAAGGTTGTTTCTGCCTTGCGTTTTTCAAGTTCTTCTTCGGATACGGCCATAGAAATTTCTTTAGTATCTTGGTCAACCGTAACGATATCACCTGTACGGAGGTAGGCAATTGGTCCACCATCTTGAGCTTCAGGAGCGATATGTCCAACAACCAGACCATAAGTACCGCCAGAGAAACGTCCGTCTGTCAAGAGGGCCACCTTATCTCCCTGACCTTTACCAACAATCATTGATGAAAGTGACAGCATCTCAGGCATACCAGGACCACCTTTAGGTCCAACGAAACGAACAACGACTACATCGCCATCAACGATTTCATCTGTCAAAACAGCCTGGATAGCATCTTCTTCTGAGTCAAAGACCTTAGCTGGACCAACGTGACGACGCACTTTAACACCTGATACCTTGGCAACCGCACCATCAGGGGCAAGGTTCCCGTTCAAGATGATAAGCGGACCATCTGCACGTTTTGGATTTTCAAGTGGCATGATGACTTTTTGACCTGGAGTGAGGTCTGCAAAATCAGCCAAGTTCTCAGCGACAGTCTTACCAGTACATGTGATGCGATCGCCATGAAGGAAACCATTTGCCAAGAGGTATCTCATAACCGCAGGCACACCACCGACTTCGTAAAGGTCTTGGAAGACATACTGACCAGATGGTTTCAAGTCAGCCAAGTGAGGCACACGTTCTTGGATCGTATTAAAGTCCTCAAGTGACAAGTCAACATTGGCAGCATGGGCAATGGCAAGCAAGTGAAGAGTGGCGTTTGTAGAACCACCGAGTGCCATGGTTACAGTGATAGCATCTTCAAAGGCTTCACGGGTCAAGATATCTGATGGTTTGAGACCAAGTTCCAACATCTTAACAACAGCACGTCCTGCTGCTTCGATATCTTCTTTCTTGTCAGCTGATTCAGCTGGGTGAGAGGAAGACCCTGGCAAACTCATACCGAGAACTTCGATAGCAGTCGCCATTGTATTAGCAGTGTACATACCACCACAGCCACCAGGACCAGGGCAGGCATTACATTCAAGACGTTTCACGTCCTCAGCCGTCATATCACCGTGGTTCCATTTTCCGATCCCCTCAAAGACAGAAACCAAGTCGATGTCTTTGCCATCAAGATTTCCCGGTGCAATGGTTCCACCATAGGCGAAAATTGCTGGAATATCCATATTGGCAATGGCAATCATAGAACCAGGCATGTTCTTATCACAGCCACCGATAGCAACAAAGGCATCCACATTGTGACCACCCATAGCCGCCTCGATTGAGTCTGCAATGATATCACGAGATGTCAAAGAGAAACGCATACCAGGCGTTCCCATAGCAATCCCATCCGCTACGGTAATAGTTCCAAACTGCACAGGCCAAGCACCTGCAGATTTGACACCTTCTTTAGCTAATTTCCCAAAATCATGCAAGTGAATGTTACATGGTGTATTTTCCGCCCAAGTCGAAATAACCCCAACAATCGGTGTTTCAAAGTCCTTATCTGTCATACCAGTCGCACGAAGCATGGCACGGTTTGGCGATTTTACCATGCTGTCATAAATGCTACTGCGGTGACGTTTATCTAATTCAGTCATTTGTTCCCTCCCATTTCAGTTTTTACTATTATAGCACATTTTAAAAGCAATGAACAGAAGAAAATTCTTGAATTTTCAGAAAATTCTATATACATATAAACATTTTAAATTAAAAACAACAAAGCGGATCAGGGCACTTTCTGATTACCAGAATATGCTTTTAATCCGCTTGCTTTAAATAACGTAATGTAATTTTTACAGAAGTTCTTTCAGATAAGTGTATTTAACATCTATCTTGCATTATAAAACGCTAAAACTTTCTCTTTTATATTCGATTCACTCAAACCATACTCATTAAGAAGATAATCCATTTTCCCTACTTGACCGAATCTTTCTTGAACACCCATCCGATGAATTTTTGTTATTCCATCATCAGAGAATAATTCACATAAAGCACTGCCAATTCCACCTATCTGATTGTGGTTTTCTACAGTAAATATAGTTTTTCCGCTTAACATTGTTTTTATCTGTTCTGGTATCGGTTTGATTCTAAATAAATCTATCACACCTACTGAATAACCTAATTTAGACAGTTCATCCGCAACTCGAATACTTGGAGCAACCATTATGCCAGAAGCAACTATTACAACATCTTCACCGTGTCTTAACTCAATGTAGCCTTTAGAAAAGTCTTCTCCACCTTGATATACAGCCTCTGGAGCTTTTCTAATTGTTCGAATATATTTTAGTCCTTTTAAGTCTAATGTCTGGTTCAAGATTTCACGAAATTGGATATCATCAGTTGCTTCGAAAATGATTGATTTAGGAATTAAACGTAACAATCCAATTTCTTCAAATGGCATATGTGTCCCACCATTCATTTCTGCAGTTACTCCTGCATCTGATCCAATCACAGTGGCATCCAATTGTGCGTATCCAAGAGAAATAAATAATTGATCAAACACTCTTCGTGAAGCAAATGGGCCAAATGTATGAAGATAAGGTCTAAACCCCTGAATAGATAAACCTGCTGCAAGCCCGACCATTTCTGCTTCCATGATCCCAACATTCACATAACGGTCTCCAAAGTCCTTTTCAAGATTATTAGTAGCCATCGAACTTGACAAGTCTGCTTCTAAAACTACTATATCAGAATAACTTTGGTTAGCTTCTAGAAGGAAATCTCTATACACATGTCGTAATTCTTTCGTACTTCTCATCATTCTGTTTCCTCCAATTCCTGACTTAATCTTTCTACAACTGAAGTTAACATTTGTCTCTCCTCTACAGTAGGGCGAAGATGATGATTGGATTTCATTTCTTCCAGCTCTCGAACTCCTTGACCTTTAATAGTGTCTAATACAATACACTTAGGGGATGAATCATTTGACTGTTTTAATCGGATAATCCCTTCATAAATTTCTCTAATATCTGAACCATTGACCCTAATGGATTCAAACCCAAATGCTGAGAATTTTTCTACAAAATCACCTGGATTACAAATATCCTTTGTAAAACCATCTAATTGTTTTTTGTTATCGTCTACAAATACAATTAAATTAGATAACTGTTGATGAGAAGCAAACTGTATAGCCTCCCAACATTGTCCCTCATTTAACTCACCATCTCCAACAATAGCATAGGTATAAAAGGGACTTTTTCTTATTCTCTGACCATATGCAAGTCCGGTTGCAACACTAATTCCCTGTCCTAAAGAGCCAGTTGTCATATCTATGCCCGGCGTTAGATTTCTATCAGGATGAGACGGTAATTTGGTTCCATTTGTATTTAAAGAATATAAGAATTCTTTGTCAAAGAAATCATTCAAATAGAGTGTGCTGTACAAAGCTGGTCCAGCATGTCCCTTGGATAAAACAAAATAATCTCTATCTCGTGATGCAAATATTTCTGGAGTCATCGGCATTATTTCACCATAAAGCACTGCTAAAACTTCTACTATAGACAGACTCCCTCCATAATGGCCGAATCCAAGATGATTCAATGTTCTAAGAGTATTTAATCGGATTTTTGTTGCAAATTTTCTTAACTCATCTTCTCTATTTTCACTTAAAATCATCCCTTATTCCTCCTTTGCAGATGGCTTTTTAATAAAGGATACTCCAAACATAACTGCTAGAATAAGAACAAGACCAATAACAATGCCTGCCTGTGAGCCAAATTGATTCAACATTCCTAAAATAATTCCTGATAGACCAAAATCTGCATCTGAGAAAGTTGATCCTTGGAAACCAAGTCCTCCCAAAACTGGCATTAAAAAGACTGGAAGAAAACTAATTAAAATACCTTGTAAAAATGCTCCAATAGTAGCTCCACGAACACCACCAGATGCATTCCCAATAACACCTGCAGTTGCTCCACAGAAGAAATGAGGCACAACACCTGGTAAAATAACAACCGTTCCTGAAGCAATCATAATTGCCATACTTACTAAACCACCAACAAAACTAGAGATAAATCCAATTAGAACTGCATTTGGTGCATAAGTATAAACAATCGGACAATCCAAAGCAGGTTTTGAATTAGGTACAAGACGCTCTGAAATACCTTTAAAGGCTGGAACAATTTCACCCAAAATAAGGCGAACACCTGCTAAAATAACAAATACCCCTGCTGCAAATTGACCTGCTAATTGTAAAGCATAAACTAGACCACTTGTACCACTACTGATTTCTTTTTCTATATATTCTGACCCTGCAAAGATAGCTACAATAATGTAAATAACTGCCATGGATAAAGTAATGCTAACAGTACTATCACGTAAAAAAGCTAAACTCTTTGGAAATTTAATGTCCTCTGTTGATTTTGATTTGTCACCGATAAGGCTACCAGTAAAACCACTCAACCAATATCCCAAAGAACTGAAATGACCTAAAGCCACCTTGTCATTTCCAGTTAATTGAACCATATATTTTTGCACAAATGCTGGGGAAATACTCATAATAATACCGAGTGCTAATCCTCCTAGTAAGATAAGAGGCAAACTTGTAAAACCAGCAACTGATAAAATGACCGCAATCATACACGCCATATATAGAGTGTGGTGCCCTGTTAAAAAGATATATTTGAATCGAGTAAAACGAGCAATTAAGATATTGAATACCATACCTGCAAACATAATCATTGCAGTAGCTGAGCCATATGTTGTTAAAGCTACAGCTACAATTGCTTCATTATTCGGTACAACTCCAGATAAATGAAAAGCATGTTCAAACATGGTACCAAATGGATTCAAAGAATTTTGTACAATTCCTGCACCACCAGATACAACTAAGAAACCAACAAAGGTCTTAATTCCACCTTTAATAATATCAGGTAATTTCTTCTTCTGAAGAACTAATCCTAAGATTGCAATTAAAGCTACTAAAATAGCTGGTGTACTAACAATATCCAATATGAACTTCATCATGACGCTAGCCTCCTAAATAAGTCCTTTTTCTTCACAAAGTTTAGTAATTAATTCTCGTAGTTCATCCATATCAATAATACTATTTAAGATACGAACATCTCCAAGATGACTAGCTGAATCAGCTAAATCACGACCAACAATCCAAATATCAGCTGCATTTGGATCTGCTCCACCTAAATCATAGTGTTCAACTTCTACATCTGAAACATTCAAATCACTCAATACAGATTCAATATTCATCTGTACCATAAAACTTGAACCTAATCCTGAACCACAAGCTGTACCAATTTTTAACATTATCTAATCCTCCTGTTTAATTATCATTTCAATGTCATCATAGTTTTTTGATGATATTAAAGTTTGAACATGGTTTTTATCTCTTAAAATTGTTGTTAAATGTGACAAAGCCTTTAAATGACTCTCATTATCAATGGCTGCAATACAAATCAACAATCTTACCTCTTGTTCTGGATTATCCAATAAATAAATCGGTTCTTCCAAAACTAACATTGACATTCCTATTTCATTCACACCTTCATCTGGCCGAGCGTGAGGAATTGCTACTCCCTTCCCTAAATTAATAAAAGGCCCAAACTCTTCTACTTTTTGAATCATTGCCTCAGGGTAGTTCTCAGTTATCTTATGTTGATCCAAAAGCGGTTTAGCTGCTAAACGAATTGCCTCCTTCCATCCTAATTTTTCCGAACTAACCTGATAAGTTTCTTTTGTAATTAATTCTTCTAACAATGGTAACACTTCCTTTCTGTTCATTTCTTGATAGAGATACCTCTTTAATGCTAATTTTAACTCTAATTCTTGTGTGATTACACTATATCGTCTTACTATGCTAATTATCTGATTAAGCTCAATATCTCGATAACCTGTATCTGGGAAATCTTTTGATACCAATTCAACTAACTGTGTTGTTTGTTCTTCCGTCATCATAACAGAAACTAGATAATTTGGCTTCTCTGTATCCACCTTTATAGTAGAAAAAACCATATCATAGTCACTACTAGTTTTCGCATATAAATCATCAATCTTTGAGGTTCCTATAAACTCAATTTGAGGGAATAATGCTAATAGATTCTCTTTTATCATCAATGAAGAACTAATTCCATTAGGACAGATAATTGCTGCTTTATAACATTTTTGAGGCAAATTGTCTGCTTTCTTTAAATATCCTCCAAAATGGATAACAAAATATGCTGTTTCACTATCAGGTATGGGCTTGTCAATAGCGTCCATCAAGGGAGTCAAAGAATCTTTTACTAGTTCAAATAAATCAGGATAATGTTCTTTAACATGCAACACATATTCATTTGAGCTAGGTAAGCCGAACTTTAATCTATAGTAAGCCGGTATAAGGTGGCGGCGAAGATTTTCTCTCAATACTTCTCTTTGTTTAAAATGTAACAAAGAAATATCTTCCATTCTACTTATAATAGCCTCTGTTAATTGATTAAAGTAAACCGGAGCAACATCTACTTCACCTTCAAAGCAACTTGATAATAAAACTGTGACATAGCGATAATCATCCTCTGAAAATACCGTATCTATAATTCCCAAATCAACTACTGTATCTAATAAAATAGTCGTTATATCTTGAATAATAGGAGATACTAGTGTCTCTGAAAGACATACTCTTTCAACATCCCTTTGATACCTACATATAATGAATACTAAACCGAAAAGGCAAACTTTTAATTGATTAACAATAGGTACTATCTGTAGCTTTTCATAATAATCTTTAACTACCTGATCAATCAAATCATAAGTTAATGAATACCCCCAACTGGATAAAACATAATCCAACCCCCAAATCCCTATGGAGGATTCCAGCAACTCACTAACCATTTGAAAAGCTAAACGGTGCTTATTCCACTCTGAACCGTGTAAAGTATAACCTTTTGCTCTACTGTACCCTAGCTCCAAATCATTATCTAACATAATCTTTCTTAATGATTGAATATCAGATAAGGTTGTATTCTTACTTACTTTCAAAAAGTCTTGGTAATGATTATTCGATATAAAATCTAATCGGCAAAAAGTGTAAAGATAGATTAATGCTAAGCGAGTCGACTTTGGTAAAACCAATTCATCCGACTTAATAATATCTGTCAAAGACTGCTTCGTACGATTTGATAAACTATAGCGACCTTGTTTTTTATCCAGCACTATCCCTTTATTAGCTAGATAAGGCACTAAATAATCTATTCCTTCTTTGACTTCCTTTATAGGTAAGCTCACCTTAACAGATAATTCATATAATGATAGCTCACAATGATCCATCAAAGTCATCAAAATAACTAGTGCTCTATAATCAAACATTTCTCTTCCTTTCTAACTACAATTATAGTGTAAAAGTTATAAGAATAAAAGAGTATTTCAGCACAATATAATCTCACTTCCTATAAGTAATTATTGGGCTGAAACTTTTTAGTGATTATTTGTCAACTTTCTATTAATTTTTAAAAACAAAATGATATCATTTAGATATCAAATAACAGAGGTCATTCTTATGACTGAAAAACTAATCAATTCAAAACCAAATGGTGTATTAGCATTGATTCTCATTGAGTTGACAATCGTACTTGGTATCTTTATATTTATAATGGGTGTTGGTTCGGAAAACATTTTTGGAATTATTATCGGACCTTTACTAATCGTAATTGCAGCGCTAACTCATGCTGGTTTAAAAGTTGTCAAACCTCAGGAGGCTATGGTTCTGACACTCTTTGGTAACTATACAGCTACCATCAAAGAACCTGGCTTTTACTTTGTCAATCCCTTCAGCGTAGCAGTTAACCCTGCAAACTACACTCGACTTGGATAAAGTGGTGACGTTAGCACGAAATCTCCTTTTTTAGGAGCTAAATCATCAAATGACAATGACTGCTTAGGAAATCCTTGAAGCACGTATCACTTACCTAGCTTATGCTCCAGAAATTACTACCATTATTGATGCCCGTAAGATGATTGTAGATGGTGCTGTAGGAATGGTTGAAATGGCACTAGAACGGCTCAATGAAGGGGAATTGGTAGAGCTTGACGAAGAACGAAAAGCTGCTATGGCTTCAAATCTCCTAGTCGTCCTCTGTGGCAATCATGATGCACAACCAATTGTCAACACAGGAAGTCTTTACTAAAGATGGTTGAAGCTAAAAAAAGCAGATCCCCCTTCGACTCTCAACAAAGTTATACGCTGCACTCGAATCATGGGCAGAAGATGACTTTCGTTCAGTCAATGGGCAAATCGAATCTCTCCTTACAGAATGTGTCAAACAACGGAAGAAAGACGGAAAATACGTATCAGAAACCATTGACGAATCATTTGAGATTGATATTTAACACCTTCTCCTGTCTGCTAGGTCTGACAGGAGAATTTTTTCATCTTTTTTTGTCAAGTAACTTTACTTTACAAAAAAAATGTGTTATTCTAGTATGGTTGATGAAAATCAGTAGATTGAATCGAATATAAATACCTAAAGGAGAAATCAAAATGGCAGTACCTGCACGTCGCACTTCAAAAGCGAAGAAAAATAAACGTCGTACACACTACAAAGTAACAGCTCCATCTGTAAACTTTGACGAAACTACTGGAGATTACTCACGTTCTCACCGTGTATCACTTAAAGGATACTACAAAGGACGTAAAATCGCTAAAGCTGCATCAGCTGAATAATAGAAGGGAGATACCATGCGCGTAAATATTACACTTGAACACAAAGAATCTGGTGAACGCTTGTACCTTACTTCTAAAAACAAACGTAACACTCCAGACCGTCTTCAATTGAAGAAATACTCACCAAAACTTCGCAAACACGTTGTGTTTACAGAGGTTAAGTAAGCATTCAATATGAATCAATACAGAGGAAAAACGCTGTTCCAAGCGTTTTTTCTTTTTGTCAAATAGATTATATTTCAATTCAAACTCTACTTATCCACAATCTTTTTTGTAAAACTGATTTGATTCAGGTAATTTTAGAACTCTACTGCACTCGAGTCAGTCGATAACATCATTTTCACCTGTATTATACATGATGCGGAAAATGGAACTTGGTAGCACGTGTCCTAATTTCAGTGGAGCGGACTCAAACCACAAAATCCAGTGCTTTAAGATTGCTGAATAAGCTCTGAGGAAATATCAAAACAAAAGCTTGAAATATCGGGGGTTATATGTTAGAATGAACTTACAATGTGAGTAAAGTTACAGCATATGTAACTAAAAAAGCCCCATCGTGCCACCGATTGGGTTTTTTGCTACCCTCTAAAAGGGTTAACCATTACTTTTTACGTTTCTTAAGCCATAACTTGAAAAGCTCAGATAACACGTTAATAAGTAACGGAGCTAGAAACACTGTGAGTAAAGTTTCTAACATATGTAACCCCCCCTTCCTTAAAGTGAGGAGGCCAAAATATTATATCATCAATATCACGTAATTCCCAAACAAAAACGCCTTCCTAAGACGCTATTTTTTCTTGAACAAACGGATGTAGTCCTGTTTACTATGAATAATATCTGATATAAAGACAGCTTTTCTGTCCTCTAAAATATGATAGAAGGCTAGGTAATCACCTAAAATGATGCATCGAGTTTTGTGGGGTGGGTATATAATCCCTCCTACTCTTTCATCAGCATCAAATCCTGCTTCCGGGAAAACTTCAAGACGCTCCAAACCATAAAGAATATTCTTAACTGTGTTTGCTCCTGCCTGTTCTGAAAAGTAGTTAGCTGAGATATAATCTTTAATACCTCTTAGCTGTTCTTGTACCGTTTCGGAGATAATAAGGCTATATACGTTCTCGTTAAATTCCAAGGTTAGCCCTCACTTCATCAAGGCTGTAAGTTCTTCCATGTTCTAAATCGTCAAAGCTACGGGCAATTTCAGCACGCAACCCTGATAGAAGTTCTTCTCTTTCTTTATCTACTTGAGTTTCAAATGGCAAAGCTTTATTTTCTACAATGTGTTCTAAAAACAAGTTAAAACTAGCTGTCATATCAAGATTTTGCGCTGTGATAATAGCTTTAGCCTTCTCTAACAAGTCTCTGTTAGTCTTAAAATTTACCTGTGTATTTTTTTCTAAAACATTCATAGTAGTACCTCTTTTTAGACTATTATATCACTTTAAACTATATAGGTCTAGTTGCGTATAGATACTTATAGCTACATGCTTAAGAGCTATTGTAAAATGTAAAAAAGCACTAAGGGAAAGCGCCCCAAAGTGCTTAATATCAAGGCTCCAAAGCCTATCTGATTCAATAAAATATTACAACATCTTGTTGTAGAATTCAACGACAAGTGCTTCGTTGATTTCTGGGTTGATTTCGTCGCGTTCTGGTAAACGAGTCAATGAACCTTCCAATTTTTCAGCGTCGAATGATACGAATGCTGGACGTCCAAGAGTAGCTTCTACTGCTTCAAGGATTGCTGGAACTTTCAATGATTTCTCACGAACTGAGATCACTTGACCTGGAGTTACGCGGTATGATGGGATATCAACGCGTTTTCCGTCAACAAGGATGTGACCGTGGTTTACGAATTGACGAGCTTGACGACGAGTAGTCGCAAGACCAAGACGGTAAACAACGTTATCCAAACGACGTTCCAAAAGAAGCATGAAGTTGAAACCTAGGATTCCGCCTTTGATTTTTGTAGCTTGTACGAACAAGTTACGGAATTGTTTTTCACCTACACCGTAAGTGAAACGAAGTTTTTGTTTTTCAGCCAATTGCAAACCGTATTCTGACAATTTAGAACGGTTGTTTGGTCCGTGTTGTCCTGGTACGTAGTTACGACGTGCCAATTCTTTACCTGTACCTGTAAGTGAAAGGCCAAGGCGACGAGCTTGTTTCCAAGATGGTCCTGTATAACGTGACATATGAATGTCCTCCTGATATAAATAATATTTCGGTGGAAATAGTCACTTAGAAAGCCCTGATTCGTGCAGATGCCCTTCGCCTAAACAGCCAAGGTTACTTATCATAAGACACCTGTTGACGAGCTTCATGCTTTCCTGCTGATATTTCGCACAAAATCCATTCTACCATGAATAGCTGGATTTGTAAAGAGGTTTTAAGCTTTATTTTCATTGCCAGAGAGGTTGAGAACGAGGGTAAAGGTGCTTCCGAGACCGTACTGGCTGGTAACTGTAATTTCTCCACCCAATTGATGGGCCAGTTCACGCGCAATCGCAAGCCCTAAGCCATGACCACCTGTTTTCATATTACGCGAAGTTTCGACACGATAAAGGCGCTTGAAAATATTCTCCAAATCCTCTGGGGCAATGCCCTGCCCTTCATCCGTTACACTGATTGAAAGCTGGTTCTTCTCCAGCTTAGCCACCACTTCCAGCTTGGTTCCTGGAGCTGAGTATTTAAAAGCGTTATTGACCAGATTCACCAAGATACGAGAAAGTTTGGCATAATCTCCTTCAACCCGGGCAGACTCTGGAATTACCTGCAAGTGGACATCTCGCTCCTCCTGCTCAATCAAGAACTGAAATTCACTCATGCACTCAATCAAGAGCTGATCCAAAAAAATGCTGTCCTTGCTGGCAGTTTCCACCTGATTTCTAGCTGTGTTTAAAGTCAAAAAATTCAACTCTTCAACCAGTTTATTGAGCCTTTCCGTTTGACGCCCAATGGTTGCTAGATAATGATCCTGTTCTCCTTCCTTGATAACCCCATCCAAAATCCCTTCTACTGTCGCTTGAATCGAAGTAATGGGAGTCTTGATATCATGCGATAGCTGGGCAATCATCAAGCCCTTTTCTCGTTCGCTTTCTTCCAAGGAATCAAAGGTCGCCTGCAAATCATGGGACATTTCATTGAAAGCTTGGCCTAATTGCTGAAATTCTACAGGTCCTTGAACCTCCAGATTTGAAGGAAAATCCTTGTCCGCTACTCGCTTAGCATGCTCCTTGAGTTTGCCCAACGACGTAAATACCGGCGACAGGAGAAAGAGACTAATCCCAGCACCGACAAGACTGGCAACGATGGTCATCCCAAGCAAAAAGTAAATCTCGCTTTTCGCAATCAGCATTTTTTGAACAGCCCAAAAAACCACGATAATCGTTAGGAATGTTGAAGTGACATACCCCACTAAAATATAACTTTTTAATTTCATTAACTACCTCGTGCTTTCTCAATTTTGTAGCCCAAGCCCCAGACGGTTTTGATGGTAGGTATTTCTGAACTAGCATGTTTAGCCAACTCCTGTCGCAGAGCATGAATATGAACATTCAAGGTATTGGTATCATCCACATAATCTTCCTGCCAGACTTTTTCATAGAGGTCTGTCTTAGAAAAAACTCGCTCTGGATTGCTGGCTAGAAGCCATAAAAGTTCGAAGGATTTGACTGTCAAATCAAGCGCCACATCTCCGACTTGGACCTCATGGCTACCGTGATTCATCCGTAAATCCCCGAGACTGACGACTTCTGTCTCACCTCCACGATGAAGGCGACGCAAGATATTGTGGACACGCAAAACCAGCTCACGAGGGCTAAAGGGCTTGGCAATAAAGTCATCTGCCCCTAAGCTCAGGCCATAAATCTTGTCCTGCTCGCTGGTCTTAGCCGTGATAAATAGAAAAGGCTGATCTGGAGATTGATACTGAACCTCACTAATCAAATCATAACCATCCATCCGAGGCATCATGATATCTGTAATAATCAAATCAATTGGTTTTCGCTTGAAGATTTCTAAGGCCTCTGCTCCATCATGGGCCACCAAAACATTATATCCTGCCTGAACCAGATAACGTTGATGAATATCTGTGATTTCTACCTCGTCGTCAACGAGTAAAATTGTCTTTTCCATCTGTCTCTCCTTTGAAAAAAACAGTGCTATACCACAATAGTATAACACTATTTTAATCTCTTTACGAACATTCTAATCGATATCTGGATTTTTCAAATCCTAGATAGAAAGTCTGTAACTAGACTAGTCATTTTCCTCTTTTTTAGCTTTCAAACTGAGTCCGCCTAATAGTCCTGCTAAGGCGAGTCCAAAGAATCCAAGAGTAGCCATTGATGTTTGGGCTTCACCAGTATATGGAAGCATGTCTTTTTTGTCTTTCATTTGATCAGCCATCATTGGACTTGATACCTTGTTATTAGATGCCATCTTGCCTTCATCAGACATTTTGCTTGATGTTGCTGGAGCTTGATCTTGCTTCATACTTGAAGTTGCCATTGGCTGGCTAGCATTCATGGTTTTGTCCTGCTCTTTGCTAGGCATCATCTTATCCTGGCTAGCAGCTGGCATTTTAGATTTCATCTCATCTTGATTGGCACTTGGCATTTGAGCGTTCATCTTAGACGCATCTTGATGACTATTCATCATTGGAGCCGGCATAGCTGAACCATTAGAAGATGGGACGAAGCCTGATTGCATCTGAGTAAGAGACTGATGTCCATTCAAGTTTACTGTCAAATCCTTAGTCGCTACGAGATTGCTCAAATCGGCCTTGCCATCTTTGGCACCGTACACCTTGATGGTAGCTTTATAACTTTGAGTGCCGTTTTGTTTCAAGAAATCAAGAAGCTCTTTATCTGATTTACCTTGAGTACCTGCCAAGTCCACTTCGTAGAAGTAGAGGCCTTTGCCCAATTTCTCTACTGGTGGAAGGGCCGGATTTTTAGCTGAACCATTGTCTGACCATGGAGCCTTGTCGGATGCTTTCAAGATAAGGCGAGTCAACATACCGTCACCTGCGAAGAATTCATATGGAATGACTTGGTTGACACCGGCTGTGAATGGGCCTGAGAAGTTGGCTTTGTCCAAGTAAGTGGCTGGGACGTCTACTGTGTCTTTAGTATTGTCAGCCACACCCTTTTGCACTTCAGCTGGAGTAGTTAATCCATTCAAGTTTACTGTCAAATCCTTAGTCGCTACAAGGTTGCTCAAATCAGCCTTGCCGTCTTTAGCACCATAAACCTTGATGGTAGCTTTATAGCTTTGCGTACCGTTTTGTTTCAAGAGATCAAGTAAGTCTTTATCAGATTTACCTTGAGTTCCTGCCAAATCCACTTCGTAGAAGTAGAGACCTTTGCCCAATTTTTCTACTGGTGGAAGAGCTGGATTTTTAGCTGAACCGTTGTCTGACCATGGAGCCTTGTCGGAGGCTTTCAAGATAAGACGAGTCAACATACCGTCACCGGCGAAGAATTCATATGGAATGACTTGGTTGACACCGGCTGTGAACGGGCCAGGAAAGTTGGCTTTATCCAAGTAAGTGGCTGGAACGTCTACTGTGTCTTTAGTATTATCAGCCACGCCTTTTTGGACTTCAGCTGGAGTGGTTAGGCCATTCAAATTAACATCCAAATCTTTTGTCGCTACAAGATTGCTCAAGTCTGCCTTGCCATCTTTTGCGCCGTACACTTTGATGGTAGCTTTATAGCTTTGTGTACCATTTTGTTTCAAGAGGTCAAGAAGATCTTTGTCAGATTTGCCTTGAGTGCCTGCCAAATCCACTTCATAGAAGTAAAGACCTTTGCCCAAGTTTTCTACTGGTGGAAGGGCCGGATTTTTGGCTGAACCGTTATCTGACCATGGGGCCTTGTCGGATGCTTTCAAGATAAGGCGGGTTAACATACCATCACCGGCGAAGAATTCATACGGAATGACTTGGTTGACACCGGCTGTGAATGGGCCTGGGAAGTTGGCTTTGTCCAAGTATGTAGCTGGAACATCTACTGTATCTTTGGTGTTGTCAGCTACTCCTTTTTGGACTTCAGCTGGGGTGGTTGCTGGTTGAGCTTCATTTGCTTCACGGTCTTGTCCAGAAACTGTAGGCGCAGGATTTGTCGCAGGTTTAACCGCATCCTCTGTTTCTTTCTTAGATTCTGGTTTTGCTTGCACTTCTTCTTTTGACGCTACCACTTGGTCTTTATCAGCTACATTCACTTTTCCTGGAGAGCTTGTAGCATCCAAGCTTGCTTTAGGTGTTGAGTCTACCTGTTCTGAAGGAAGAGCTGTATCGACTGCTTCTTTGAGAAGTTCTGCTGATAAGTCGCTCTTTTCACTCACCGAAGCAGCGTCTGGCACGACTTGGGCAGGGGCTGGATTGACCACATCGGCATGCACAGAACTTGGTTGCCCAACTAGGACAAAGAAGCCACTGGCCACAACAACTGAGGCAACACCGACACTAAGACGGCGAATAGACCAACGAGTATATCTTTGATTTGGATTGAATTTCATAGGATTCTCCTTAGAGTTTTTCTTTATTTGATGACTCTAGTATAATCTCCTAAAATTAAAAAGGATTAAGAAAAAGTTAAAATTTTTCTTAAATCCCTCTTATAAAATACTTATATTAATTAAATCCATAAACAGATTTGGTGATTTGATAGACGACATTGGAAAGTTTGCGAGCTGGCAAGACTGAATGTTTGGTCAAACGGCTGAGCATGGTCTTGCGAATGGCCTGAAAGACCTCTGGATTTTCCTGCTGAATATAGGTCCACAGCTCCCGTTTTTTTGCAAGATGCTCCGCTGTTCCTGCTCGGTTGAGCAGGGCACTAGAAATCACCGTCGTAATCTCAATATGATTCAGCAGATATTCTCGCATTTTGGGATGACTCACTTTGGATAAATCAAGCTGGTCTACCAAGAGTCGATTGACCTTGAGTTGCTGGTCAATGCGTTTAATCATCACTTGCTCATTGACAGACTGGTCCTCACGCCCAATCAAATAACGATAGAAATCGACAGGCAAATAGTACATGGTCTTAACCTGCTGAAGAGGGGTAAAGACAAAGAGATTATCGACATAAAAGGTATGCTCAGGCAGTTGGAACTGGCTCGCTCGCAACAAATCTGTCCGGTAAATCAGCGAGTGCATCATGATATACTGGCCTTTTGAGAAATTTCCGACCTGATCCCAGCCAAAAATCTGTTGGACAGGCAAGACTGACTCATAACTCATACTCTTCTTACGAGACTGACCTTCCTTTTCATATACAAAATTAGTCACAAAGGCATCCACCTCTTGACCTTCGCTCTCTAGTTCTTGCAAGGTCTCCAAAATTTTCAGATAAGCACGAGGATCCACCCAGTCATCACTATCAACCACTTTAAAATAGAGCCCAGAAGCCTCTGCCAAGCCACGATTGACGGCACCCCCATGGCCTTTATTTTCCTGATAAATGGCTCTAACGATGTTAGGATACTTGCTGGCTAAACGCTCAGCGATTTCCTGAGTCTGGTCCTGAGATCCATCATTGATAATCAAAATCTCAACTTGCTCACCACCAATCACTAGCGACTCCACACAGTAATGAAGATAGGCTGCGGCATTATAGCTAGGAATGGCGATAGACAATAATTTCATAATCTACTCCTTTAGGGGACTGGGGTTTTCTTATACTCAATGAAAATCAAAGAGCAAACTAGGAAACTAGCCGCAGGTTGCTCAAAGCACTGCTTTAAGGTTGCAGATAGAACTGACGAAGTCAGTTACCTATACCTACGGCAAGGCGACGTTGACGTGGTTTGAAGAGATTTTCGAAGAGTATTACTCTCTCTTCTCACTTCTTTCTATTCTACCATAAAGTCCAGTTTTTGAAGGACTTTTACTAGAATACAAGGACTTCTAGTCTCAATTGGAATACAGGTCTCTCTATTTACTATCTAGGTCATCAAAAAAGAGGGGTGCTCCCTCCTTACGAATTTAATTCTGCCAAGTCATCTAGATACTGGTTGTTAATGACTGCTAAAATATAGGCATCTGCCTTCAAAAGATCATTAGGTCCAAACTGGACATCCAGCGGTGAATTTTCTTGTTCACGAAATCCTAGGACATTGAGGTTATATTTGCCACGTAAATCTAGCTGGCTCAGGCTTTTACCTGCCCAAACACTCGGAATTTTCATCTCCACGATAGACACATTTTTATCCAGCTGAAAGACATCAACATTGTTATGAAAGAGAATGGTCTGCGCTAGAGACTGCCCCATTTCATACTCAGGTGAAATCACTGAGTCAGCACCGATTTTTTCTAGCACCTTCTTAGCTGTCTGGCTTTTGACCTTGGCAATAACCCTGGGTACCCCTAGACTCTTACAATGCATAACTGCAAGCACACTCGATTCTAGATTTTCCCCTGTTGCCACTACAACCGTATCACAGGTATCAATTCCTGCAGTTCTGAGGAGTTCCTCGTCTGTAATATCGCCAACAACTCCACGCGCCAAAACAGGCTCAAATTGATTGATGCGCTCGGCGTGGTCGTCAATGGCAATGATATTCATATCTTGCTTGGCAAGGGCCATCAGGACACTACTCCCGAAAATCCCCAAACCTAAAATTCCAATCGTACGATCTGACATCGTTCTTCCTTTCTTATCCAATACTAATATCTGCTTTCATATACTGAATCAAATCTTTCTTATCAGGCTGGTAATCCGCTAGACTAACCAGCAAGGTCAAGGGACCGATACGGCCAATAAACATAAGCAACATGACAATACTGAGGGCTAGCTTGCCCAATTCTGGTGTCAGATTTGCCGTTACCCCAACTGTCGCAAGGGCTGAAATGGTCTCAAACATGAGGTAGATAAAACGCGGCGTTCCTTCTGCCGTAATTCCCAGCAACATCAAGCCCAACAAGAAGGTCATCAAAAAGATAATGAAGACACTAAAGGATTTT
Source organism: Streptococcus mitis (assembly GCF_047462815.1). GTDB lineage: Bacteria > Bacillota > Bacilli > Lactobacillales > Streptococcaceae > Streptococcus > Streptococcus mitis_DO. The sequence goes on along the minus strand of NZ_JASHFB010000011.1, from coordinate 14,347 downwards.
TGGACTGTTCGAACCTCAATGGTTCTCTGCGCAACATTGGCATGAGGCAAGCCCAGCAATTCACTACGCGCAAAGACCAATAAGACAAAGAAAGTCGTAATCTTGAGCCCCCCAGCCGTCCCTCCAGGCGCCCCACCCAGAAACATCTGTAGGATATAGATAAACAAGGTCACAGGCCGAGCTTGAGTGTAGTCAATAGAAGCAAAGCCAGCCGTTCTCATGCTGACGGTTTGGAAAAAGCTAACCAGCACTTTCTCTGGGATACTGAGGTTGCCAATTGTCCCTGGATTGTGCCACTCCGTAAAGAGTGTAGATACTGTCCCAAACAACAAAATCCCTGCAGTCAAGAAGAGAACCAACTTGGTGTGGAAACGCAGACGGCGTTTTTTCTTCTTGTCAAACTGGGTTGCCAAGTCAAACCAGACCATAAAACCCAGACCACCTGTGATAATCAAGCCAGCAATGACCAGATTGATCAAGGGATCCGTCTGAAAAGCGACTAAACTGCTACTACCGAAATTATCAAAACCAGCATTACAAAAGGCTGAAATGGCTAAAAAGATGGAGGTAAAAATGCCCCTTCCCCAGCCGAACTCAGGAATAAAACGGAAACTTAGCAGGAAGGCACCCAAGCCCTCCACCAGAAAAGTCGTCAAAAAGATGGAGCGCATAAAGGCCTTCAGTGACCGAGTCTCCCCGTAACTAAAGCTCTCCTGAATAGTTTCACGACTGCGAAGACTGAGCTTTTGCTTCCCCTGAATATAAAAGACTCCGATAAAGGTCATGAGTCCCAGACCACCAATCTGGATTAAGAGCATACAAATCAGCTGACCCCAGACATTATAGGTAGTGGCTACCGGTTGCGTAAAAAGGCCAGTCACACAGACCATGGACACCGTCGTAAAAAGATGGTCAAAATAAGTAGCCTGCGAACCACTCGCCTGAACAAAAGGCAAACTCAAAAGAAGAGAGCCTATCAAAATAACTCCAGCGAAACTCAGAAAAATTCGACGAGCGGGCGAAAGTCCGCCCAAGGCTCTTTCAATTTTTTTAACAAATAATTTGAATAACATACATCCATTGTACCATAAAAAGAAGGAGAGTAGCTATATCTGAGAAGTTATCTCAAGGCAGAGTTCCAAGGCCTTCTCGAAAGCTTCTGAACCCCAGTCACGACTATCGTACTGGTCCAAGTCTGCTAAGGAATCAGCTGTGAACAACAATTCTCCCCAGAGAACCCCACGCAGTTGGGCTACTGCCGCAAGCGAAGAACACTCCATCTCCACAACAGCACAGCCTTCTTCCTTGCGATAGGCCACCTTTTCAGCCGTTTCTCGGTAAAAACCGTCTGTCGTCCAGGTCACGACTTCTTCATAAGGAATCCCTCTGGCTTCCAAAACTTGCTCAATGGCAGCAATAGCCTCTGCCTGAATTTCCATATAACGAGAAGCTGCCACATAGTGATAACTAGCTCCTTCATCTCGCAGAGCGCGAACAGGGACTAGAAAGGCGTTTTCTTCTATATCAGCTAGCACACCACAGGTTCCAGTGGAAATAATCTGCTCCACACCATAGCCAATCAACCAATCCATAAACTGGGCTGCTGGAGCGGAGCCAACAGGTGCCTGAGCCAGACAAATTCCCTCGCCCTTGTAGTTAACGACATAGACTGGATAGGTCTTGGTGGCTGAAACGAATTCGCCGACACAGTCCGCCCCTACTTCCCTAGCATAGCGGTCAATCTCCTCACCTAAAAAAGCATAGACACACTTCTTTGGCAAGTGCAAGTCCAGCCCCTCGTGATTGGGCATGATGACCGCCTGAGGATTTTCATCAAACTCTAAGATAGGAATCGCATGTTTCTGAATCATAACCCACCTCCTCTGATTTTGTACTATTGTATCAAAAGCTGACCGAGTGTCAAGGAGGAAGCTGAGGAACTGAGGAGAAAAAATACAATCGCAACCAATCTCCACCAAGTCAAAACAACTTGCTTGACAAAAGCTTGACTTCATGGTTTAATATACCCCATAAGGGTATATTTGGAGGTGCCTATGTTTCACTTATTTACAAAAATTGACAGTATTTCTACCAGCGAGTTAGAAGCCAAACTCAAGGAACCGATTCAGCTACTAGATGTTCGGACGCCAATGGAATTTCGTAGAGGTCATATCAAAAATGCCAAAAATGTTCCTCTAACCGAAATTGGTTCCTACACACCAACAACAAAAGAAACACTTTATGTCATTTGTCATTCTGGTGTGCGTAGTAAGATGGCTGCTAAAAAGCTAAAGAAAAAAGGCTACGATGTCATCAATGTCCGAGGCGGTATGAGCTCTTGGACAGGAAAAGTCATCTAGAAGCATAAAGGAGAAAATCAATGAAAATTATCATTGTCGGGGGAGTTGCAGGCGGAATGTCAGCAGCAACCCGTCTCAGACGTCTCATGGAAGACGCTGAAATCACTATTTTTGAGAAAGGTCCCTTTGTTTCCTTTGCAAACTGCGGGCTTCCTTACTATGTTTCAGGAGAAATTGCAAACCGTGATAGTTTATTGGTCCAAACTCCTGAAAGTCTCAAGGCACGCTTTAATCTCGATGTGCGACCATTTCACGAGGTCATCCAGATTTCGCCAGAAGAACACACTGTGACGGTACGTCATGATGGGAAAGAATTCACAGAAAGCTACGACAAGCTGATCCTCTCCCCAGGAGCTAAACCATTTTTTCCTACCATTGAAGGCTTGGAAGAAGCTAAGAATGCCTACACGCTCCGCAATGTTCCCGATCTCGATGAAATTATGGCAGCCTTGGACAATCATCCAAAAGAAGCTGTCGTTATCGGTGCAGGCTTTATCGGTCTTGAAATGGCTGAAAACCTGGCGAAACGTGGATTGCAAGTTACTATCGTGGAGAAAGCACCCCGTGTCTTGCCGCCATTAGATCAGGAAATGGCAGCCTTTGTCCAAGCAGAATTGGTCAAAAATGGCGTTCGCGTTATCACTTCTCAGTCTGCGACTCGATTTGAAGACCAAGGAAATATCATCGTTCTAGAAAATGGTCAAAAGATTGCTTCTGACCTCACCATTCTTTCTGTCGGTGTTGAACCTGAAAACGGACTGGCTAAATCTGCGGGGATTGAACTGGGACTTCGTGGTGGAATCCTGGTCGATGAACATTATGAAACCAGTCAAAAAGATATTTTTGCAGTTGGGGATGCCATCGTCGTCAAGCAAGAGATTACAGGCCAAGATGCTCTCATCTCTCTCGCTTCTCCTGCCAATCGTCAGGGACGCCAAGTGGCAGACGTCATCGCAGGACTAAAACGTACAAACAAGGGAAATATCGGCACTGCTATCGTTCGTACCTTTGATATGACAGCTGCTTCTACTGGTCTCAGCGAGCGTATCCTTAGCATGAATCAACTTCCTTACAAGGCCCTTCATGTCAGTGGGAAAGACCACGCTGGTTATTATCCAGGCGCTACTGATATGACCTTGAAGCTCCTCTTTGACCCGACCACTGGAAAAATCTATGGTGCCCAAGGTGTTGGGAAGAAAGGTGTTGACAAGCGCATCGATATCCTGGCAACTGCTATCAAGGGAAATCTCACCGTCTTTGACTTACCAGAATTGGAGTTCACCTATGCGCCACCATTTGGCTCGGCCAAGGATCCCGTCAATATGCTGGGCTACGCAGCCTTGAATCTTATAGAAGGTCTCAGCGACAATGTTCAATGGTACCAGCTCGAAGACGAACTGGCTAAAGGTAAGAAATTTCTAGATGTACGGACAAGTGGTGAATTCCAAAGTGGTAGACTCAAAGTCGACACCATCCACATTCCCCTAAACGAACTACGGGAACGCTTGGACGAACTGGACAAGAACCAAGCCTACATCGTTAGCTGCCACAGTGGTTTGCGTAGCTATATCGCAGAGCGTATCCTCAAACAAGCAGGATTTACCATCCAAAACCTTGACGGCGCTTATTCACTATACAAAATGGCTAAGCCAGAAGGAGTAGAATATGGAAACTAGTATCAGTATGGCTGACTTTTATGAAAAATATAAAAATGAAAATTTAGAGCTTATCGATGTCCGTGAAGCACATGAATTCCAAGCAGGACATGCACCAGGTGCCAAAAATCTTCCGTTAAGTACCTTGGAACAAGGATACAAAGAACTCAAACCTGACCATGAATACCATGTCATCTGTCAAGGTGGAGTGCGTTCTGCCTCTGCCTGCCAATTTCTCAGCGCCAAAGGCCTCACCGTTATCAATGTAGAAGGTGGTATGAATGCTTGGCCTGGGCAAGTAGAATAATCAAGAGGAGCTGGGCAAAAACTCAATTTCAGGAGAAAATGAAGTAATACTCAATGAAAATCAAAGTGCAAACTAGGAAGCTCGCCGCAGACTGCTTAAAACACTGTTTTGAGGTTGTAGATAAGACTGACAAAGTCAGGAACAGATTTCTACGGCAAGGTGAAGCTGACGTGGTTTGAAGAGATTTTCGAAGAATATAAATCTCCCCACAATAAAACGCATACTATCAAGGTTTTTAACACCTGATAGTATGCGTTCTTTTATTTTAAAGACTTTTTCCAGCATCTCTTGATTCACATTAAACTATTCTATTAGTAGAGATCTTTCAACTCTGATCTCTTTATTTCCGTTTAATCAAGTATCGTATAGCCTTTTCTAGACGTTCCTTTTGAGCTTCAGGATCATCTAGCGGTTGATTGATACATTCAGTAAGGTTTTCGGTAATTATCATCTCAATCACGCGCTCCACACTAGATTTCACAGCTGTCAGTTGCGTCACAATATCAGCACAGTCACGATCTTCTTCAATCATCTTTTGAATTCCACGCAACTGACCCTCTGAACGTTTCAAACGAGTAATATACTTTGAGTTTGTCATTTCTTTTTCCTTGCTCGATTTTTCTTCATTATATCTCTAATCAGCTCCTTTGTCAAAATTCTCGCCCATCCGTCTCACACAGTTCTGTTAGCAAAGACCGTTCAAAAAGCAAACTAGCAATACTTATAACTTATTAGAAATCCCTAGTTTTATCTTGCTAAACGAATACGAGTCACAATTCCGTCTGGGTCTGTTATTTCCAGCTGGCTAGATGTCAGCCACTTGATTGACGCATCAACTGCTTGTGCTCGCTGCGCAATCGTTAACAGTTCTTCCTTACTAGCAACTTCAATGACATAATAGGCCAAACCTGGCAAGCCTTGCTTACGCGAAGCCAAACCTTTTCCTCCCCATTCGTTGACGGCTAAGTGATGATGGTAGTCCCCAGCTGCAATCCAACTAGCACTAGGTACACTGAATTTATCCTCTAGTCCTAACACCTTTTGATAAAACTGGCTGGACTTTCGACTATCCTTGACAGAAAGATGAATATGGCCCATTCTCGTACCATCTGCTAGGATAAAGGGCTCTACTCTTTCCCCCAACTCATAGATATCCTGCGCCTCAAGGGCCTCCGTCACCCCGATAATTCGTCCATCGTCTCGAATATCCCATTTGGAAACCGGCTTATCTCGATAGAGTTCAATGCCATTTCCCTCCAAATCCTCCAAGTAAATGGCCTCGCTGTAACCATGGTCTGCACCACCCACAAGAGGAATCTGTAAATCTGTCAGTTGTTTCAAGACATCAGCCAAAGCCTTTCGTGTCGGTAAGAGAATAGCCAGATGGTAAAAACCATAATGTTCCCTTACTTCTCCACTCTCTTGTGCTTGAATCAGCTGTACCAAGGCTTTTCCACCAAGGCCTAGAACGACCTCTGTCTCAGTTTGAGATAGAACTTCTAAACCAATAATCTGCTGATAAAATACTGTTTGACTTGCCAAGTCCTTGACATTTAAAACTGCCTCTGCTAAATAAATGTGGCTCTTATATTCATAGGTCATAGGATATCTCCTTTGTTGTAATTTTTGTTATTACAACTATTATGTAATCTCCATCAAGAAAGTCAAGCCAGACAACTCAAGAGATACTGAGTAATAACGTCTTTTCAGGATAAAAGAAAGTATAGTAGATTGAAATAGAATATGAACAAGTTGATTGAGAAATTCAAACTGATTTTTCATAATATTTTATAAACTGATTTGTCCTGCTATTGATTCAACAAACTATGAATCTTTCCATAATAAAACACATATTATCAAACTTTCAGCACCTGACAATGTGCGTTTTTCTAAATTTAAAGACTTTTTCCCAGCTTTCTTTATTTCACAACAAGTTCATAGCGTGTCTTACTTGTAAAGGTTTGACCGGCTTTAAGAATGACTTGGTCTTTGAGGTCACTGTGAATGGCATCTGGTAAAGCTTGCGCTTCAAGGGCAATCCCATTGTGCTGTACCATTGGCTGACCTCCTATGATGACACTCTCATCCACAAAGTTTGCTGTGTAGACTACAAAGCAAGGAGCCTCTGTCTTGAAAATCAGGAAGCGACCTGAGTTTTGGTCATAAAGGAAACCAGCATTGTCATGACCTGCAGGAAGGGCAAATGGGTGATCCAAACCAGATACCAGCTGGATTTGCTCATCTTCTTCTGCAAAGATATCCTTCAACAAGGCACCATTGTAGATGTGTTTAACCACATCACGATCAGCATCTGGAGTTTTGGCAGGAACACCGTCGGGAGCAATTGGGTAAATGCCTTCTGTGTTTAGTTGGAAGACATGACGGTCAATCGTCTGCGTAAAATCACCAGACAAGTTGAAATAACTGTGGTTGGTTGGATTGACCAGCGTATCCTGATCTGTTGTTACCTTGTAGCTAATTTCATAGGCACCAGTTTCTTCCAAGTGATAGCTGATCCAGATCTTGAGATTGCCAGGAAATCCTCCTGCCCCGTCTGTACGTTCTGTGTAGAGGGTCAGGCCATGGTCGCTCACTTCAACAAGTTCAAACAAGCTAGAATCCCAACCAGTTGAACCACTGTGGTTACAGTTGCTAGCATTGTTGACTTCAAGATCATAGATCTTACCATTAAGCTCAAAGGTCGCACCTGCAATACGGCCTGCCACAGGACCTACGCTAGCTCCATGTTTGGGACTATTACCTACATAGCTGTCAAAATCATCAAATCCCAAGATAACATTGGCAAAATTTCCAGCCTTGTCAGGTGTAACATAGCGCAAGATGGTCGCACCATAAGTCATAACCTCAAGCTGGTAACCACCGTCCGTCTCAAAGCGATAGGCCAAGACATCCTTGCCCTCAACATTTCCAAATACACGCTCTGTGTATGCTTTCATTCTGTTCTCCTTTTACTATTTCTCTCAAGCAAACAAACCATAGAAAGCGAATTGACAATCTATGGTTTATCTGATAATTTACAAATCCTCTTGTCAAGAATTCATAAATATTGTCTTACTTTGGATATTCGTGGATGATAACACCTTGTACCACACGGTTTACTGTACCTGTAGGAGACGGTGTATCTGGTTTATTTTCTACCTTGAGTGAAGTCAATAGGGCAAAGAGTTGGGCATAAATGATGTAAGGGAAGACACGGTAAATATCATTCAAGACACCGCCACAACCAAGGGCCACTTCTTTGACATTTTCAAGACCAAAGGCTTGATCACTTAGAAGCACAACACGGCGAGCAATCTGGTCACCAGCAACTTCACGAACCAAGTCCAAGTCGTACTTACGAGTGTAGTCTGTCGTTGTACCAAAGACCAAAACAACTGTATCTTCGTTGATAAGAGATTTTGGACCGTGACGGAATCCGACTGGGCTTTCATACATGGTCGCCACTTGGCCAGCTGTCAATTCCAAAATCTTGAGCTGAGCTTCATGAGCAAGGCCAAAGAAAGGACCAGCGCCTAGATAGATGACACGGTTAAAGTCTAGGTCAACAAGTTCTTTGACATCTTCTGCATTGTCTAGAATTTTACGGACAAGACTAGATACAACTTCAAAACGTTCAACTTTAACAGCAAATTCTGTAGGATCAAAGACCAAGAGAGCTGTCAACATCATAGATGTAAAGCTAGAGGTCATGGCAAAGCCAGCATCATTAGAGGCAGCTGGTTGCAAAAGCAAGAGATTGCGGTCATCTCCATGAGCTTGAAGAGCCAATTTACCATCTGCTGCACAAGTAATCGTCACTTGATAAAGCTCATCCACCAAGGCTTTAGCCAAATCAACAGTCGCCACACTTTCAGGCGAGTTCCCACTACGAGCAAAAGATACAAGGACAGTCGCCACATCTTTTTTCAAATAGGTTTCTGGATTGGCAACGATATCTGTTGTCGCAATAGCATTGAAATTCCATTTGCGTTCGTCATAGACTTCCTTAAAGTAAGGTACCAAGGTGTCTCCCACATAAGCAGAAGTCCCCGCACCTGTCAAGATAACCTTGATATAGTCATGTTTATCAGCAATCCCTTGTAGGAAGGCTACAATTTCTTCACGCTTTGCTTGATAAGATTCAAAAGCTTCTTTCCATACATCAGGTTGTTGGTAGATTTCACGTGTAGTGATTTCTGCACCCAATTCGAGCAAATCTTCTTTTGTATAATGTAACATTGAGTTCCTCTTTTTCTATTAAAGATGGGAATGGGAGTAAGCCCCATTCCCATGTATATTCTATATAAAATGTTCTAACGATTTTCACGTTGTCACATCTTATTGAATCGAGTTCCAACTAAAATCTTTGGGAAAAAGACCGATTATCGTCGGAGCATCGCTCCATCCTCCTATCACCTATTTTCCCTGTGATTTTCACGTTGTCACATCTTATTCATCTTCGTCATCATCGAAGCCCGCTAACAGGTCATTGACTTTCACGATGCTTTCTGCAGCACGGCTCTTATAGTCCGCATCTGCGCCTGTAAGACTCGCATTGATAAATTCAATCACCATTGGAAGATTCATCCCTGCGTAAAGGTCAATATCACGACCTTCCATAATCAAACGACTTACCACGTTACATGGTGTTCCACCGAGAAGATCCGCAAAGACTAGGAAATCATCCAATCCTTCAATAGCAGCTTCAAATTTTGCAGTAAATTCTTCTGGGCCATCTTCTGGAAGAAGAGCCACTGCATGAATATTGTCTTGTGGACCCATGATCATTTCTGTGCTACCTTTAAGCTCTTCACAGAAACGACCATGACTCACCAAAATTAATGATTTAGCCATAAATTATGCGCCCATTCCAAGTACAAATTTACCAAAGGCAGATAGAGCCAAGGCAAGTGCGATAATAATACCGATAGCTTTAGTAGAGTTCATACCTTTCTTACCAAGCAACCAGAAGATAAAGGCAGTAAAGATTGCTGGAAGCAAGCGTGGGAAGATTGAGTTCAAGATGTCTTGGAAGTCAATCATTTTCTCACCGATTGCCCATTTGTAAGAAATTTCAAAGTTGATCATTGTTGCTACAAGAGCACCCATCATGAAGACACCAAGTACAGATGCAGCGTCAATCAAAGCTGTCAAAGTACTTTGCATGTTGTTGATAAGGTTAACCCCTTCTTTGTAGGCAAATTCCAACTGTTTCCAGCGGAAGATGTCATACGCTACTGCAACTGCGATCCAAAGGAAGATACCCCATGGTTGGCCAGCAATAGCCATAGTTGCTGCGATTGACCCCATGATAGCAGGTACAAGGGAACCAAAGATTGTATCTCCAAGAGGAGCGAATGGTCCCATCAAACCTGTCTTGATACCGTTAACGGCATCTTTTGAACCCACACCATCTTTTTCTTCCATGGCAAGGTCAAAACCAGCGATAATGGTATGGAAGAATGGTGAAGTATTGAAGAATTGAGTATGAACTTTCATCATTTCTTTCAATTCAGGAGTTCCATCCCCATACATTTTACGCAATTGAGGCAAAATCATGTAAAGGTAACCAGAAGCTTGCATACGTTCGTAGTTCCAACCTAATTGGAAAGTAAACAAGCTACGTTTGTTGATTTGATTAAAATCTTCTTTTGTAAGTTTGTAATTAGAATTCGTCATCTTCGATTTCCCCACTTTCTGATGGTGTAGAAGGTGCTGCTACAGCTACTTTTTGGCTATTTTTGAAGTGAAGCACTGCAAGGAAGATACCTACGATAGAGATACCGATCATAGACAAACCTTTGAAGTTGTTCACGAAACCAATTTTTTCAGCAACATCTTTCGGTAGAGTACCTACGATACCAGCAACAGCGCCACCAAGACCTGTTACATATGAGTAAAGAACAGTCAACATAGCTGTCAAACCAAATCCCATTGCAAGGTAGTGAAGGTTACGTTTAACTGGAAGGTAACGAAGCAAGATTGCAAATCCAAGACCTGGAAGCATACGACCTGCAAGTGTCAAACCATCTGCAACCCATTTGTAGGCTTCAACTAAGTCTACTACTGATTGTACAAAGGCACCACCAAAGGCAAGTGCGAAGAAGACTGGAAGGGCACGAGATAGAGCCCAAGGAATCGCACCAAGTAGGTAGTTGCGTTCAATACCTTTATAGTCAAAGCGTTCGATTGCAGCATCCACACGGTGAGCAAAGAAAGTAGTTGTCATACGTCCAAGAACGTCGAAGTAAGTCAAGAGAGCTGCTACTGGCACAGCGATTGTTGTAATCGCAAGTGCTGTATCAATTCCTTGTGAAACAGAGAAGGCTGTCGCAAGAACCGCACCAGAAGTTGCGTCGATACGAGAAGCACCACCGAAGGTACCAACCCCAAGAACGAACAGTTGCAAGTTACCACCGATAAGCAGACCAGTAGTCACATCTCCCATGATTAAACCAGTAATGAAACCAGCAAATACAGGGGAACCTGCAGATGAAACGATCGTCAACTCATCACAGATTTGATAAGCTGAGTACAAAGTGAGAAGTAAAATTTGCCACCATTGTATCATAACAATGACCTCCTAAAAATTTTTTCCTATTTTAATAAGCTCAAAAAGTCTGAAACTGGATCAATTGGAACCATTTGAGCAGTAAGTTTAACACCTTTTTCTGCCAATTTGTGGAAGTCTTCCACATCCTTGTCCACTACGTTGATTGAACGTGTGATGGCGCGAGTTTCTGGTGTTTGAGACATATTCCCAACATTGAGAGTTTCAAGTGGTACACCTGCTTCTACCAAACCAAGGAAACGGTCTGGTTTACGAGCAACGATAAAGAGACGTTGGCTATCGTATTTTCCAGCAAGAATATTGGCTGCCGCTTTTTCAATTGGCAAAATACTCAATTTCACACCTGGTGGTGTCGCGAGTTTCAAACCACTCTTTTCAACGTCGTTGTTGACAACTTCGTCATCTACAACCATAATACGTGAAACATTTAGTTTTCCAGCCCATAGATTGGCTACTTGTCCGTGGATCAAACGTCCATCGATACGGCATCCTACAATTGTCATAAGTTTTCCCCCTTTATGTGTTTTAGTGTAGGTTTACGAGTTAAATGAATCTCTTCTTTATATTCACCCTCTGTTTCAAAGATAATGATGCGATTAGCACCCTCCTTGAGATAGCTATGAGGGATATAAAGCGAGAGTGTTGGGCCGACGTTCCAAAAACGTCCTAGATTCTGCCCATTGACAAAGGCAACTCCCTTACCAAACTCAGACAAGTCTAGGTAAGTATCTTTTGGATCTTGGACTGTAAAGTCATAAGCATAAAAGGCTGGTTGTCCTTCTGCCCATCCTTTTGAAAAATCAATTCTCTCAGGATTATCTAGTGGGAGTGGATAGTGTTTCCAGTTTAGTAAGAAATGCAAATCCTTACAAACCCCTGTCCGAATTCCCTTACGTTGCGTGTCCGCTAAGAACTTGTGACCATAGTTGACACGCCCCATATTTTCTATCAAGATATCCAATCTAGACAGCGCTTTCTTTTCTCCTTGATAGAAAATATCTTCCCCAATTTCTGTCTGATATTGGGTTTCAACCCACTGACCATCGACATAAAGCTGAGCTCTATCTCGACCATCAATGATACGAAGTCTTTCTTCTTCTGCATCCCAGTTTGTTTCTGTTCGATAGAGTAGATAGCCATAACTTTGTCCCAATTCCTCCATCTTTTTAGGATAGAGACTTTCTACTGGACTAGACAAGCTATCTAAGGTTTCAAACAAGGAAACTTTTTCAACCAGTGGAATAGCATCCAACTCCATACTCTCTTTGTAGAGTGGTTCCAACTGCGGATACTCTGGGAAATGTGTTGCCATCATCTTCTTAACTGCCAGATATTTGGCAGTTGGATTCCCTTCTTCATCCAGAAGGGCATCGTAATCATATGATGTAACTTGTGGCAGGTCCAAAGTCCCTCGAGCCGAGCAACCATTCATGAAGCCAAAGTTTGTACCACCGTGGAACATGTAAAGATTGATAGAGCCTTGCTCCAATACCTCACGAACAGCTTCTGCCAACTCTTTTGGATCCCGTGTGATAATCGGTTCTTTCCAACGATTGAACCAGCCATCCCAGAACTCCATACACATAAGCGGCCATTTCTTGCCATGCTCATCAAAGAATTCCTGCATCTGTGAAAAATTATAAGGTGCCTTAGAACCAAAATTCCCTGTTACAAAGAGATCATCTTCGATTAAGGTTCCAGCTTTCAGAGTTGCTCTCCATGGACCATCTGATGTAAAGAGTGGACAGGTTACGCCACGCTCTTCCATCAACTGTCGAATCGCTCTCAGGTAAGCCTTGTCTTCTCCATAAGAACCATACTCATTTTCAACCTGCATCATGAGAATGTTCCCACCATTGTCCAATAAATGTGGAACCAACCGTGCCAAAAGCTGATCATAGTAGTGAGCTACAGCTTCAATATAGACTGGGTCTGATGAACGAATCCTCATATCTTTGGTTAAGAGCCAAGCCGGTAAACCACCAAATTCCCACTCCGCACAGATAAATGGTGACGGACGTACAATAGCATAGAGGCCTAAATCTTGTGCTGTTTGGAGAAATTTCTCCAAATCCAGAGCTCCTTCAAAGTTAAACTCACCCTCACTGGGTTCGTGTAGATTCCAAGCAACGTAAGTCTCTACCGTATTAAAACCAAGAGCCTTCAAGTTATAGAGAGAATGATACCAATCTTCTGGCGGAATCCTAAAATAATGAATGGCGCCGGACAAAATCTTGAACGGTTTCCCATCTAAATAGAAATCGTCCCTAATCTCAAATCGTGTCATGTTATTACCTTCTGACAATTAAAGTTCACGCTTTCATTTGTTGATATATTGAATATAACTCAATACACTACATTTGTCAATAGGTTTTCACAATTTTTTTCATTTTTTACCAACTTTTACACAAAAAAATTATAAAGATATAGATTTTACAGACATAGAGCTTCAAGTAGCTAGCATGTATAAAAATGTATAAAATCTCCTTTTTTATATGTAAATTAACCTTATAGTCTATTATTCTAATTTTTTTATTCAAAAGACTACTATTCTTTCCGTTTTTATGGTAAAATCTTTAACGGAGAAGGAAAATCGAGGTGAAATTATGGCAATTCCAAAATATCAATATATAAAAGATGAATTAAAGAACAAAATCATCTCTGGGCAATTTGCAAGTGGAGATAAATTTTACACTGAAGCTGAATTGATTGCAATGTATGATGTTAGTTCTATCACAGTTGTCCGTGCCTTAAACGACCTTGCCAAAGATGGTTATATTGTCCGCCAACAAGGAAAGGGTACATTCGTTTCACGCGCACGCAAACACAAACTCGTAGAGTTTTCAGATGTAGAAGTTTTTGAAACTAAAGATGATAAGGTGACCGTCCTTTCTATTGAACGCGGAAATAAACTAAACTACTTGGAAAAACTTGGATTACGTGGTGATCAGTTCTACTACAAGATTGAACGTGTCCGCGAAACAAATGGTGTCGCATACATCTACCACACATCATATATCCCAGAACAATACATCAACGCAAATTATCCAAATCTTGAATATTATAGTTCTATCTATAACCGTTTCAAATCAGATTACCACATTCACATGAATGATGAACATTTTGAAGAAATCAATGAAATAGTATTTCCAACTCCAGAACATGCGGCTTCGGTCCTCGGAGTCGATGAGCAATTCCCAACCGTTTTACAAACCAAGACTACTAAATTAGAGTCTACTGGTCAGGTTCTCGCTTACAGCGAAACTTATAAACGAGCGGATTACTACAAAATCAAATTCATTTCATGTGACCGTGATCACTAATAAGAAAGAGCCTGGGACAAAAGAGTTCTCGACTACAAAAAAGCTAGAGATTTCCAATAGCGGAACCCTAGCTTTTTAATTTTGAGTCGTTCTCTTATTGTATTTTAGGAGGTTATTGGCCATAAGTACCA